>NZ_JAAFKD010000011.1:0-18143 GCF_013299165.1 Microcoleus sp. bin38.metabat.b11b12b14.051 | reverse complement strand
CGAATTTTGCCAGGACTAAAGTCCTCACTACAAACAGGTAATTTGGTTCGTAGTAAGGACTTTAGTCCTCCTCCGAATTTTGCCAGGACTAAAGTCCTCACTACAAACAGGTAATTTGGTTCGTAGTAAGGACTTTAGTCCTCCTCCGAATTTTGCCAGGACTAAAGTCCTCACTACAAACAGGTAATTTGGTTCGTAGTAAGGACTTTAGTCCTCGAATTTTGCCAGGACTAAAGTCCTCACTACAAACTTATAAGGATTATTTTAGTTTATGCAGGAGCGATAACTGCTAAAGCTTGGGGAATCACTCGGAATTTTGCAGGGGTGTGAGTCGTGATTTCACCGTCGGTATTAATGGGGCGGCGTTTGCTAGTATTAATCTCAATTTCTTGAGCGTGCAAGGCGCGAACGTTTTGCCAATTAGTATGATTTCCTTGCCTCATCGCTGGCAGCAAAGCAATGATTTCCCACCAGCTTTTTGTTTCCAAACTGTACAAATCCAGTCGCATATCATCGATTGTAGCATCTTCAGCAACTTTCATACCACCGCCATAATAGCTGCCGTTGCCAATGGCGATTTGAATACTTTTAACATTAAAACATTGATTGTTTACCTTGATTTCGGCTCTGAATGGTCGCGATTTTAAAATTGTTTGCAAAGCAGTAAAAGCATAAGCCAACACTCCCCAGCGCTGCTTCACGTCTTTAGTCAACCGCTGGGTAATTTCCACGCTCAATCCCAAACTCGCCACATTAAAAAAATGCTCGCCGTTCACCCAACCCAAGTCTATGAGGCGAACTTTTCCGCTGGCAATTACTTGACAAGCTGCGGCTAAATCTGTCGGAATTTCCAGGGTGCGGGCTAAATCGTTAGCAGTTCCCATGGGCAAAATACCCAGGGGCAATTTAGTGTCTATCAAACCTGCGATGGCGGCGTTGAGAGTGCCGTCGCCACCGCCGACTATGACTAATTCGACTTGATTTTGGTAGCGCCGAATTGTGTCGGAAAGTTCGCGGGCGCGTTCTGTTGATTCTACGATTAACTCAAAATCCAGTGCTTGTAATTTTTCGGTGGCTTGAGATAATAGCTTTTCGCCTTTTCGAGAGTGCTGGTTTACTAGAAGTAGAGCTCTTTTCATGTAATTGGTAATGGGGAATTGGTAATGGGGAATTGGTAATTGTCAATAGTTGGGCTTGAATAAAATTAATTATGTCATGGTTGGCTGCTGGGAAGCTTTGGGAACATTGCTGAGCTTGAATTTAACTTAACTGCGAATTTAGTTTTTTAAATGCACGAGATTGCAGGTGGATGACTTAAGTGCATGAATTTAATGCTTTAATTACATTTTACCACTGGTGATGGATTGACATTCATCTAAAACAATTGATAATTGTAGCAAAAGATTGCTGTAAATTATCTCGCATTCTCTGCTAGCTGTCATCTACCTTCTTGAAGCTAAATTAAATTTATGTCTAATATTTTAGAACAAGCCCAGGCTGCTGCCGATCGCCAAAACTGGCCTCTTTTAGTCGAATGCTTGCAGCAAGTGACAGCCAACGGTAGCCAGCAGCCGGAACAACATATTTTAGAGCAAGCTGTCAGTTTAGCCATACAAGCCTTAGAATGGGGGGATTTTCAAGACCGCTGGGAAATTGCTAAAGTATTGCCGAATCTGGGAAATGGCGCGATCGCACCTTTAATCGCTGTACTGGAAGACGAAGACGCAGATACAGAGCCCCGGTGGTTTGCCGCCCGCATCCTGGGAAAGTTGGCTCGCCCGGAAGTGATGCAAGCTTTAATAAAATTAATCGAAAATTCCGATGAAGAATTGAGCCAAATTGCCGCCGAAACCCTCGCAAATTTCGGCCCGAGCGCGATAGAATCCCTGACAACTCTCCTACAGCAGGAAGACTCGCGACAATTTGCAACAGCAGCCCTCGCCCAAATTCGGCGCCCGGAAGTGATCGCACCGCTGTTGAGTGTAGTCACAGACTCTCAAGTTGCGGTGCGGGTGGCCGCAATCGAGGCGCTGAGCAGCTTTCACGACTCCCGCATTCCGCCGGTACTGATCGCAGCACTCAAAGATCCGGCGACAGCAGTCAGAAAAGAAGCTGCGCGAGCTCTCGGGGTGCGCGCCTATTTAGATGCAGAATTAGATTTAGTTAATTTGCTCAAACCTTTGCTTTGCGATATCCGATTAGAAGTTTGTCAGGAAGCTGCGATCGCGATCGGGCGATTGAAAACCGATGCAGCCGCTGCTGCTTTATTTGAATTGCTGCGATCGCCCGCAACTCCCGTAGAATTGCAAATCGAAACTGTGCGCGCCCTAGGCTGGAGCGAAACCGCAGCCGCTTTAGACTATTTGCAAATAGCCCTGAGCGGGCGATCGGCTATTAACGCAGCACCCGGGGAATTGACAAATACCGATCGAGTGCTAACTGCCGACAAAAACTCCCCGACTCATAACATTAATTATGATATTTGTCAAGAAATTGTCACTGTTTTAGGGCGAGTGGAAAAACCGGAATTAAAAGCAAAAGCTGCTGAAATTGCGATCGATTTGCTTTCGAGCCATCATTCCGCCGCGCAGTCTACCCAAATCAAACAATCTTTAGCTTTAGCCTTAGGACAATTAGGAGATAAAAGAGCGATCGATGTGCTGATTAAAATGTTAGCAGAGGGCGACAACAGCGTCAGGCTGCACTGCACGGCAGCGCTCAAACGGCTTGATGCGGGGGAGGTTCGGCAGCAATTAGTAAGTTTAGTCGAGCAGGAAAGTATCGAGCCGAGATTAAAACAGGGAATTGCGATCGCCCTGCAAGAATGGCAAGAGAATTAAAAAAAATACGGCGAATGGAATTCGCAGAGTTTACGGGCACACAAACGATGTCCGAGCGAGCGAGGGACAAGCGAGAGTATACGTAATTTCAACCGAACACTCTTCAACCCGCGGAGGCGGGTTTTGTATGTGTAGCTGCGAATTCCATTCGCCGTCTTGCTATTTTAGATTTTAGATTTTAGATTTTGGATTGATTGAAAGATTGAAAGATTGAAGGGTTGAAAAAATCAAGGATTGAAGGATTGAAGGATTTAAGGATTTAAGGATTCAAGGATTCAAGGGTTGAAGGATTCAAGGGTTGAAGGATTCAAGGATTGAAGGGTTGAAGGATTCAAGAGTTGAAAAATTGAAAGATTGGTCATCATAAACCGGGTAGGGAACCAAAATTTGATATTACCAAAAAGAATTGGTTGAAAGCGAATCCCTCGCAAGCAAGAAATTAAAATCAGACTATTCATTACTCCAATCATCTTCCTCCTAGGTAAAAGTCGCTGTCAACAGTCAACAGTCAACAGTCAACAGTCAACAGTCAACAGTCAACAGTCAACAGTCAACAGTCAACAGTCAACAGAAACAACTGTCAACAGAAACAACTGTCAACTGTCAACTGTTGTAATTGATCGGCAATCGCACCCCGAAAGTCGAGCCGAGTCCCAGCCCGGGACTTTCGGCCCAGACAGTGCCGCCGTGGAGTTCCACGAGATGGCGGACGAGGGCCAATCCGAGTCCCAGCCCGCCGTAATTGCGGCTAGAACTGCTGTCAGCTTGGCGGAAGCGATCGAACACAAACGGCAAAAACTCCTTGCTGATGCCAATTCCGGTGTCGCTGACGGCGATCGCCACAGAGTGAATCGGAGACACAGACAACAGGCTACTACCAGCCGATCGCGCTTCTCCCTCCTCCCACAGCCTAATTTCCACGCTACCTCCGGCTGGCGTAAACTTAATCGCATTCGAGACCAAATTCCACACCACCTGCTGCAAACGAGTAGCATCGCCCCTGAAAGTGCTGGCTGATTCGCCACCAACAATCGTCAATTCAACTCCCCGAGATTCAGCATCTGGGGCGAGGGCTTTCACGGCAGTTTCGACACTCCGTACCAAATTCACCGGGGACAGCTTCAAACACACTTTACCGCTGACAATGCGGGACACGTCGAGCAAATCCTCAATCATCTGAGTCTGCAAGCGCCCGTTGCGCTCGATCGTCTCCAAAGCCACAGCCATTTTTTCCGGACTCAACTTGCGCTGGCGCAGAATCTGGGCCCAGCCCACCACCGCGTTGAGAGGCGTCCGCAACTCGTGAGAAAGTGTTGCCAAAAACTCGTCTTTAATTCGATTCGCCTCGGCTGCTTCGCGGTAAAGTAGCGCATTATCGATCGCCACCGCCGCATCCCGAGCCAAATCCGAGAGCAATGCCAAATCGCCCTCCTCGCAGCGGCGCCCCGACTCGCCGCACAGCAGCGAAATCGCTCCCAGCGTCCGCCCGCGAGCGATCAGCGGTACGCAGATTGCTGAGAGCGCGGTTTGGGAGCACAGCGCGGACAGCAGAGTCCGATCGGATAGAACTGCCTCGATCGCCCAATGCGGTATTTCTGGATAAAGCTTCGACTCCCCACTCCGCATCACCTTTGCTATCCCGTGGCGTCCGTGGGGGTCTACGGGCATTCGCTGGTCAATTTGCCACAGCAGAGCGACTTTGCTCGGATCTGAGTGAGCAACGGCTCGCAAGCGGATCGAGCCGTCTGGCTCGATTAAATGCACGCAGCACCAATCGCCCAGCCCCGGCACTGCTAAATCTGCCAAACCTTGCAGCGCCTCCTGGTAATTTAAGGAAGCCGATGACAGCAAAGCCAAAGCTCGGGCGCGGAAATCGGCTGTGGCGGCCGATCGCTGGCGATCGTCAATGTCAGTAGAAGTCCCGAACCACTTGAGGATTTTCCCCGAGGCGTCCCGCACGGGCATTGCCCGACCCAGATGCCAGCGGTAAGCCCCGTCAGATATGCGTTTCAAGCGGTATTCCATCTCGTATGTCTCCCCCGTATCCACCGAGTGATGCCAGCGTTCCAGGCTATTTTCCAGGTCATCTGGATGGACAACTGGCTGCCACCCCCAGCCTTGAGTTTCTTCTAGGGTCAAGCCGGTGTATTCAAACCAGCGCGCGTTGTAGTAGTCGATCCAGCCGTCGGGCCAAGCAGTCCAAACGATTTGCGGGATGGTTTCGGCGAGAATGCGGTACAACTCCTCGCTGGCTTGGGCTGCGCGGCGGGCGGTTTGTTCCCGAGCCCAGGCCTGATTGATATCTGCTTCGGCTGCTTTGCGATCGCTGATGTCGCCGATCGCACCGATCCATTTCCAGGGATTGCCTTGTTTGTCCAAGACTACTTTGCCTCGATCGATCCAGTGGAGCCAGCCGCCGCCCTGGGACTGCACGCGGTATTCCTGAAAAAATGGGCGCTCGTCACTGTCTGGCGCGCTCAAATATCGATCGACCGCGGCCTGGACTCGATCGGAGTCTTGCGAGTGCAAGATACTGTTCCAAGCTGCTCTCGTCCTGGGAAATCCGCCTGTTTCGTACTCCAAATGTTCGTCTACACGACCGAACCACAGCATGAAGCCTGTCTCGATATCCCATTCGTAAATCAAATCGCCGGCACTTTCAGCAGCAATCCGAAACCGCTCTTCAGACTGTCGCAGCACTTCCATAAAATTAAAGCGTTCCGTCACATCCAAAACCTGACACAGCATCGATATCAACTGTCCCGAATCGCTGTAAAAAGCCGAATTGTACCACTCGCATTGCAGCAACGAACCCGACTTATGATAATTGCTGTTGCGAACTACATTACACCGCTCCTGTTGGTTTTTTAAACTATAAATTGCCGATTTTACCTCTTCATAATCGCCATCAAAAATAAAATTCCATTCGTTAAAATGCTTCCCTAAAACTTCTGTTGCCTTCCACCCAAAAATCTTTTCGGCAGTCGGCGACCACCCGCTGAGGCGAAAATTTTCATCCCACTCAATCACCGCTAGGGGCGTATTTTCAAAATGAGAAGTGAGTTTTTGCAGTGCGTCGCGCAGGGATGCTTCTACTTGCTTGCGCCCCGTAATATCGCTAAAAGAAATAGCAATGCCGTCGCCCAATTTAACAGTCATAATCCGAAACCAGCCGACAATGCCTTCGCTGTTGTAAGAAATCTCGGTATCGAGGGGAGTTCCTGTTTCTACAACTTGCACGTAACGGTCGAACAAACCGCTATCTTGATGGCCCGGCAGCACTTGCAGCAATCGCTTGCCGATTAATTCGCCCGGGGTGCTCTGCTGAATTTTTGCCGCTGCGGGATTGACGTATTCCCATTCAAAATCCACAATTGTGGATGCGTCGCGAATGCTGCGGAACACGTTAAATCCGTCTAGAGATATTTCCTGAAAAGCGCGAAAGCGTTCTTCGCTTGCTTGCAGTTTGTTGGCAGTTTCCAGCAGGAGTTGCTGGAATCCCTCGTGCTGCGCTATTTCTGCAAGCGATTGCTGGTTAATATCCTTGATTTCGGTGGTGGGGGAGGCGGCGGCATTTTCAATTGCCCAGCTAGCTTGCGGTCGATCGGCCTTTTCATTTCCCAGCGCTGTATTTGCTGCTAATGGCGTCGCCCCAGTCGCCACCAATACTTGAGAAAGCGAGGGCATCAGTTGCGCCGCAGCCCCCAAAGAAATGACAGCGGTAACGGCGGCGAGCAAACAAGACAGCGCGTAGCTAGGATGCACCAGCATCCAAACTTGCATCAGGTGAGTTGTCCCGCCCCAGAAAAACCACGCGCCCAAGAGCAGAAAACCCTTGCTCAAAGGCACGTCCCGCTGCTTCAGGGCAAAGTAGATCAGCATCGCTGGAATTGAGTAATAACCCAAGGCAATTACCAAATCGCTCACCGCGTGCAGTCCCATTAACTGCGGTTGCAACTCTTCAAATCCAGATTCGAGAATAAAATTGTGATTAAATGACATAATCTTAAGAAATTGCAGCATTTCGGCTTTCCTGTGCGATCGAGCCTACTTGCATTTGTGTTGCTGACCCGCTAATTCCTAGTTTATACACAAAAAAGCCAAAACATTAGGAACCGCCCTGACGGTTAGGACGTTTTAAATTGCTGGAACCCTTGCAGAAAATTGCTTATTTCTTATTTTTTTGCTGCTTCCGACTGCCTGATTCCTGATTTTTAGCTTGAGCGAAGTCTTTCATGTTTTCTTCCTTGTGCCTTGTTCCTGATTTTTACCTCGAACGAAGTCTTTGATGCCTCCTTGCGACTTCTATCGGAGTTCTTGCTGCTGCCTTCATACTCCCTAAAGTAGGAAATTAAATGCTAAGCTGTTCTACATTTAAATTGCGTGTCAAAAATCAATAAAACAATGAGTGGGATGGGCACACGAGCAGCGTCCCTAATTTCCAATTTAAATGCGTAACAGCTTATTGATTAAGGTAATAAAATAGAGATACCAGCCAGAAAATTAACGCCAGCGAGCCAGCGATCGCCACTGTAAATTTGATTCAAGCCGTTGAGAAGCTGGCTGGCGTTAAGGCAGCTCATCTCGATTGAATCAGATTTTTGCTAAAATTGCAGGTTCATCAATCTATTCAAAATAGGAAAATAGAGCTTTAGTTTGACCGTCAGAAATCTTGCCGATCGCAAATTGCTCCGTACAGCCAAGCATCCCTGCATCTCCCCCTGGCATCAAAACTAATCTGTACCTGTATCAAAATCTACTAAATTTTTATAATAAATCGGTTAATGTCTCTGATGATCCCCAGTAAAATTTCTAATCAAACCATCTCCCATTAAACATCCATGCGCTTAGAGCAGCTTCAAGCATTTCTTTCAGTTGCTGAAACTGGTAGTTTTCAGCAAGCGGCCCGGAAGTGCGGCGTTACCCAATCGACTATTAGCCGTCAAGTGCAGGGACTAGAAGCGGAAGTGGGATTGTCGCTGTTTCACCGCACCGCCCACGCCAAGCTGACTGTGGGGGGGGAACGCCTGTTACCTCACGCTCGCAAAATCTGTCAGAGTTGGCGAAATGCTGCGGAAGAATTGGGAGACTTGCTGGCGGGAAAGCAGCCGGAACTTTGCGTGGCTGCGATTCACTCGGTTTGCGCTGCTTATTTACCCCCTGTGCTGCAAAAGTTTTGTCGCAGCTATCCTGAGGTGCAGTTGCGCGTGACTTCCCTCGGAAGCGATCGAGCTCTGAAAGTCCTCAAAGACGGTTTGGTGGACATCGCGGTGGTGATGAACAACCGCTATTTTACTCAAGCGCCGGAAATGTTGGTGGAGGTGCTCTACAATGAGCCGATCGAGGTGTTGATGGCGGCGGGTCATCCCCTGGCCCAGTACGATCGAGTACCTTGGCCGGAATTGATTTGTTACCCGCAAGTGGTATTTAAGGACGGCTACGGAATGCAGCGGATGGTACAAGAGCAATTCGGACGCATGGGTGCTAAACTTCATGCTGTTTTGGAACTCAACACTCTCGATGCTTTTCGGGGTGTGGTGCGCCAGGGACAATTGATTGCTTTGCTGCCGCATTCAGCTTTGCTAGACGCTACGGGCGATCGCACTTTAGCAATTCGCTCGATCGCCCAAGAAAGCGCAAATTCCAAGATTTCGGCGATCGGACAATCGGCGATCGATCCGACTTGGACTCGCGAAGTCGTGTTGGTAACAACTCACGATCGAATGCAAATTCCGCCGATCGCCCATTTCTGGAATCTGGTACGCGAATTTGTGCCACCACTCGATCTAATCAAGGTAGGAAAATCCGGGAATTAATTCGCGAGTTATCATGTTTGTCAGTTGACTGTTGACTGTTGACTGTTGACTGTTGACTGTTGTCTGTTGTCTGTTGTCTGTTGACTGTTCTCTTTCTAATAACAAATAACAAATAACCAATAACCAATAACCAATTCCCAATTACCAACTGCAAGAATAATTATGAGTGACGCATTTAGAGAATTGCTGCGAAAAATTGGCAGCGGAGTACACACAGGAGAAAACTTAACTCGATCGCAAGCAGCAGCAGCCACGCGGATGATGCTGCTAGGAGAAGCAACAGCGGCTCAAATCGGAGCTTTCATGATTTCCCACCGCATCAAACGCCCCACCGGCGAAGAATTAGCCGGAATGCTCGATGCCTACGAAGAATTCGGGCCGATGCTTGCCCCTCCCAACCGAGAAAAAGGATTCGCCGTAGTTCGCGTCGCCGTGTTTGGAGTTGCCTACGACGGGCGATCGCGCACCGCTCCAATTAGCCCCATAACCGCCCTAATTTTAGCCGCCTCTGGCGTCCCAGCCGTCATGCACGGAGGGGATACAATGCCAACCAAAGAAGGCATTCCCCTGATCGAAATATGGCGCGGTTTGGGAGTTGACTGGAAAAAACTTAATTTAGAAAAAGTCCAGCAAATTTTTGACAATACCGGCTTGGGTTTTCTTTATCTTCCCAAGCATTTTCCTCAAGCCGCGAGTTTAGTACCCTACCGCCGCGAAATCGGCAAACGGCCGCCTTTTGCGACAATGGAGTTGATGTGGTGTCCCTGCGCCGGCGACGTTAACGTGATTTCCGGCTACGTGCACCCACCGACAGAAGGTATGTTTCAAAAAGCATTTGAGTTGCGGGGAGTCAAAAATTATACCACAGTCAAGGGATTAGAGGGAAGTTGCGACTTGCCGCGCGATCGAACAGCGATTATCGGCATTGCTAAACCGGGCGTTGAGTTCGAGAGAGTGCTTTTAGCCCACGGAGATTACGGTTTTAGCAGCACAAACCCCGCCTTTGAATCAGCATCGGACTTATTCAAACAAATGCAAGAAGTCTTGCTAGGAAAACCCTCAGAATTGATGCAGTCCGCCATCTGGAACGGCGGATTTTATCTGTGGCGCAGCGGAGTTTGTTTGGATATGCACTCAGGTTTAATTGAGGCAGAAACTCTATTAAGTAGCGGTCAAGTAGTGCAAAAACTTGAGGAAGTGAGCAAAGCAGTTAGTGCGTTCAATTGAAGACAACTAATCAGGTGTGCTGCCTATCGTCTACTCTAAATAGAGTAAATTGAGAATCAGGTTCGCCAACTCTTAACCTCGCACTTCTGACCAATGACCAATCACCAATGATTAATGAAATCTGACTATCAACTATCAACAGTCAACAGTCAACAGTCAACAGTCAACAGTCAACAGTCAACAGTCAACAGTCAACAGTCAACAGTCAACAGTCAACTGACCAATGACTAACCATAAAATTGCAGTAATTGTGCTCGCAGGCGGTCAAAGTTCGCGGATGGGTACGGATAAAGCTCTGCTGGAAATTGACGGTAAAAGCCTGTTGCAGCGGGCGTGCGAAGTTGCAGCAGTTGTAACCCCACAAGTGTATGTTTTGACAGCTTGGCCCGATCGCTATCGATCGACCTTAACCGAACAATCCCAATTTCTGGTAGAGTACAATCCCGGCTCCGGCCCCTTAGTAGCATTGACTCAGGGATTGACAGACATTGAGGCCCACTGGATTTTACTGTTAGCTTGCGATTTGCCCTTATTAGATGCCCAGATTATCCAGGATTGGGCGAGTCAGCTAACAGGCCTTCCCCCATCTACCCTAGCAGTTGTGCCCTATCAAAAATCCCGCTGGGAGCCATTGTGCGGCTTCTACCGCCCACAATCTCTACCCAGTTTGCAAAGTTTTATTGACAAAGGAGGACGTTCATTTCAAGTATGGTTAAATCAAATCCAAGCAATCCCTCTACCAGTAGGGGAACGAGCAGCAGTAATGTTGTCGAATTGCAATACTTTAGAAGAGTTTGAGCAATTAAAAGGTAAAATAGCTAACGGTTGACAATTGACTGACAAATGACCAATGACCTGTTTGACAAATGACCAATGACCTGTTTTACCAATGACTAATGACAAATGACCAATGACTCATGACCAATGACCAGTGACTAATGACTAATGACCTGTTTGACCTGTTTGACCAATGACTAATGACTAATGATTAACGAATATTGGTTACTAGATCGCGAAATCACATTCCTCAACCACGGCTCCTTTGGAGCCTGTCCCATTCCCGTACTAGAAGCCCAAACCAGTTTTCGAGAACAACTCGAAAGAGAACCATTGCGCTTTTTAATGCGGGAATTTGAGCCACTGTTAGACAATGCTAGAAATCAATTAGGCGCCTTTATCGGTGCGAGCGAGGAAGAGTTAGCTTTTGTGCCGAATGCGACGACGGGAGTCAATGCCGTTTTGCGATCGCTATTTTTTGCTCCGGGCGACGAATTGCTAACCACAAATCAGGAATACAACGCCTGCCGCAACACACTCGATTTTATCGCCGAGCGCACGGGCGCCAAAGTAATAGTCGCAGAAATACCATTTCCAATTGAATCGCCACAACAAATTATTGAAGCAATAATTAAGTGCGTTTCCCCGCAAACAAAATTAGCCTTACTCGACCATATAGTCAGCCAAACAGGTTTAATCTTTCCCATCAAACAGTTAGTGGGCGAGTTAGCAAACCGCGGCATAGACGTATTAGTAGACGGAGCCCACGCGCCGGGAATGGTAGCGCTGAATTTAGCAGAAATTGGCGCAGCTTACTACACAGGAAATTGCCACAAATGGCTGTGCGCGCCGAAAGGTGCGGCCTTTTTGTACGTGAGGCGCGACAAACAACAGGGCATTCGGCCAACTACCATCAGTCACGGTGCCAACTCACCGCGCGCTGACAAATCGCGCTTTCAATTAGAATTTGACTGGATGGGAACAGTCGATCCGAGTCCCTATTTGTGCGTACCAACAGCCATTGATTTTATGGGTTCTTTGTTAAGCGGCGGCTGGCCGGAATTGATGGCAAAAAATCATGCTTTAGCATTAGCTGCGAGACAAATATTGGCAGATAAATTAGATTTGCCACTGCCTTGTCCCGATGAAATGGTGGGTGCGATGGCTGTTATACCACTAGGCGATCAAAAGCCTGACGCCGTTACAACCGGTGGAATTCCACCTTTACAAGAGCTGCTGTGGGAGATTTTTAAAATAGAAGTCCCGGTGATTCCTTGGCCGGATTCTAGCAAGCGGCTGGTAAGAATTTCAGCTCAGTTTTACAATACTTTGCCTCAATATGAATATTTGGCTAAAGCCCTAGTTGAGCTAACAGAAAGGTGAGCGCAAGTTTCCCCCAACAAACTCACATTTAACTACAAATAGCCAAAGGTTCGTAGTGAGGACTTCAGTCCGCTCCCACAGATGTTCGCAAGACGTTCGCAACAGGTTAGTAGTCAGGACTTCAGTGCGTCCCAGGTTCGTAGTGAGGACTTCAGTCCGCTTCCATCAATAGCTAAAGCCGGACTAAAGTCCTTACTACAAACCTAAAGATTGTTATAAAAAAGGCATTTTTGTAATAAAAATAAAACTGTAAAACTCATATTTAAACTAATTTTAAAAGTAAAATTTATCTGGAAGCAAGCAACTAATATTAATTTCCCCAACCCTGCAAGCCGAGAGATTAGGATCGAAAATTAAATAACTTACAATTTTCATTGTTATTGTGGGGTGTCCCGCCCGCCCTTGTAAGAGTGCGGGCGGGACACCCCACAAACTTGTGCAAGTTATTAAATTTTCATTCTTTAGACACGAACATCTGTAGGGATACGGCATTGCCGCGAGGAGTGCGGGGCAACTTTTAATAATTGGCATAACATTAAGAATTGTAGCAAGTTATTTTAAATTGGCATTAAAATAGGGTGTTCAAATCGGATTTAACACAACTTCCGTCCCACCGAATATAATATATCAAGACTGGCATTTCCCCAGCCCAAACAAAGGAAATTAAAAAAGGAGAATTCGATGTCAAATGCCATGATGGTAATTTTCCCCTATCGGGAACAGTACACTTGGGTTTTTGACGACGAGCGAGCCGGACTTGTCCGAGAACCATTTGTTCAGGGCGTCCCCGAAATGATTAACGTGCTCGTCGCAGACATTCCCAATGCAGATCAAGGTTTCCGACTATTATTTTCAGCCAATCCATTTCCCGGATATCAAGCAGAAATGGTGTGGTTTAAAGCAGAATACGGCGGCAATTGGTATCGGTGGGAAGCGAAAAATCTCGAAGGTTGGCTGTGTCCGGCTTTGTTCAAATATTTTCCCGAAGCACCACCCAAGTTTTATTGCAAAGCTGAAAAAATGTAATAATCAAGAGCAAGTCAATGAAAAACTTGTCAATTTTTAAAAGAAACTTTGTTAAACCAGTCGATCGCGAATCTAGACCAAAGCGGAAATTAGGACGATGTATAGTTGGGCTATTTTTGCTCATTTTCACAGCCGCCATCTCCGCAGGAATTGGGGCAATTACCGCCCTCTTAGCTCCCGTGGAACCGCAAATTATTAGCAAAGTTCTAGATGCTACGGGCTTTAACTATACATTCAACCGTCAGGGATACCGCCTGTCGCGGCCTGTTAATATATTAATCCTGGGAATTGACCGCGTGCCGGAATCTGTCGCCAATTCCCGTAAGATTTTCAACTGCCGCAGCGATACAATACTCTTATTCCACCTCGATCCTAGAGATAAATCTATTAGTTTGCTTTCAATTCCGCGAGATACAAAAGTTGCAATTCCCGGAATCCGCTTCAGCAAAATTAACGAAGCCAATGCTAGAGGAGGAGCGGCTTTGGCGGCGCGATTAGTTAGCAGCATCCTCAACAATCCAACCATTGAAAGATACGTGCGAGTTAGCAGCGGTGCGTTTCGGGAATTAGTCGATTTGTTGGGGGGAGTTGAGGTATTTGTACCTCGCGCGATGTCCTATAAAGATAGCGCCCAAAAGTTAAGCATAAATTTAGCACAAGGATGGCAAACTCTCAACGGAGAACAAGCAGAAAAATTTGCTCGATTTCGCAATGACGGTTTAGGAGATATCGGCCGCATTCAGCGACAGCAATCTTTAATTCAAGCTTTGCGGAACCGCCTCGCAAGTCCCTCAGTATTGGTGCGCTTGCCACAAATTGTGCGATTGATGCAAAAATATGTAGATACAAACCTGAATTTTGAGGAAATATTGACGATCGCAAATTTTGGTTTGCAATTGGAGCGAGATAACTTTAAAATGGTGATGCTGCCGGGACGCTCTAGCTCAAACCAAGGGGATTTGAGGAGTTATTGGATTTTAGATGCTGCTGCGCGCGATCGGATTATGGCACAATATTTCAAACAAGGCGCTGCTGATTTTAGCCAAGGGCGAACTAATCCCAGCCAGCCCGTTTCACGCAGCAGCCTCAAAATCGCCGTCCAAAACGCTTCTAGCAAACCGACAACCGCCAAAACCGTCGCCAGCTTTCTGAGAAATAAGGGCTTTTCCAATGTATCTGTAGCCAAGGATTGGCCCGACAAGCAGCGTCAGAGTCAAATTATTGTGCAGCAAGGCGATTTAGAAGCAGCTAATCTCCTGCAAAAAGCGCTAGGCGACGGTAAAATCGAAGCATCTTCTACTGGTGAAATCGAGTCTGACTTGACACTTCGCGTCGGCGAAGATTGGGTAAAGCGATTTTAATTAGTCACAAGTGTTTGTAGTGAGGACTTTAGTCCTCTGATTTGGAAAAAGACTCGCATTCCTTACTACAAACCAATTTTATGCTTGTCTTTCAAGCGGACATAATATCATTAGTTATTAGTCAAATACCATGAGTGCAACATCTATGAAAAGTATATTCCGAATTTTACTGAGCCTGATTTTAAGCGTAGTTTTAGCCTTTGGGTGGGTGCTGCTGAGTGCTACTCCGGCATTGGCGCTGCCGAAAACTAATATTAATTACACAAATATTAACTTGTCCGATCGCGATTTCTCCAATTCTGACTTAGCGGGGGGAACATTCGTCGCCGCCGAGATGCGGGGAACCAACTTTCAAGGCGCTGATTTAACCAATGCGATTTTGACTAAAGGAGTCTTGCTAAATGCCAACTTATCAGGCGCCAACCTCTCGGGTGCTTTAGCAGATAGAATTACATTTGATGGCGCTAATTTGACGAATGCTAATTTTACCGAAGCAATTATGACACGAACTCGGTTTTTTGATGCTGCGATTTCCGGCGCTGATTTTACCGACGCGATTATCGACGCTTATCAAGTAACAATGATGTGCGAAAAAGCAGATGGTGTCAATCCCGTGACTGGAGTTTCTACGCGAGAAAGTCTTGGATGTCCGTAGAAATTTAAAGTTACAGGAATTATGCACTCTTAGGCTAGAAACCGGGGTTTAGTATCAATAAATCTACAAAGAAACCCGGTTTCTTAGTTCAGACTGTGCACTCTTCGGCTAGAAACCGGGTTTCTACGAGTTGGTTAGTTTAGTAGCAATAAATCTACAAAGAAACCCGGTTTCTTAGTTCAGGCTGCATCCGTGACATCCGCTACATCCGCTACATCCCGCACATTGCTCGCTGCCGAACTTCCTTCTATCGAGCGCGACAAATGCCTGTATTAGCAGTACCCAATACCAAGTCAGAATTCAACAACAAATCTAAATCAGTATCGGGATTAACAGCATACAAATCGACTTGATCTCGACCCAAAAATACCCCCACCAAAGTGCCGATTCCTGCACCGCCGAGCACCTCTTCAGTTGCGATCGCCCGATCGCCCGTAACTCCCGCAATCGCCGCCGCCGCTGCTGCACCCAAAGCCGTGTTCTTAATCAGATTACCAACATTCACGCCCTTAGTCACACTTTCTTTGCGAGTAATCACCTGCGAAGTCGCATTCAGAGGGACTCTGCTACCGTTAATGATACTTAACTCCTGGGCCACAAACTGAACGCCCTCAGCAGTCGATCGCAATTCGCCGCTAATTTTTGAGCCCTCGGGTATCATAACCTTGCCATTACTCCCTGCGATATCCGAAGCCACTGTCAAAGTAATCGGAGACTTGTCATTGGGCGCGAGCAAAATCTTGCCTTTGGCGTACTCGATGGGAATAGTCACCCCGCTAGGAATTTTCACAGCAACACTCTGACCAATATCAATCTTAGCAATATAAGGAGAATTAATTGCTTTTGCTTGATTGGTACTGACTAATGTTTGATAGATAAAAGCAGCCACTTCCGCCCGCGTTGCTGACTGGTTGGGTTTAAGAGATTTAGGATTGGGATAGCTGACAACCAACTGTTTTTCAGTAGCAGCAGCCACGCTTTTGACAGCATAACTTTGAATCTCACCCGCATCATTATAGTAGCTAAGAACATCTTGAAAATTGCAAGTAGGTTCATAGCCCAGCCCGTTATTTAAAGCGACGACAACTTGAACGCGAGGAATCTGCTGTGAGGGCCTGAAAACATTGCCGGGATAGCCAGACATCCATGCCATTTCATAAGCTTCGGCGATCGCCCCCCTTGCCCAAAAATTAGACGGAACATCAGCAAAACCTACAGCAGCGCGGGTTTTTGCCTTTTTCACAGAACGGATCATGGCTGCGAATTCCGCCCGCGTTACCAGCGCATCCGGGCGGAAAGTGCCATCTGGAAAACCTTTAATAATTCCTCTTTTTGACACAGTAGGAATAAACTGTGTCATACTGATTTATAAGTTTATCCCCATAAGTAAGGGGATAAAACAGAAGATACTTCTAGGCCTAAGTCTAGAAACTATCTAGAAAGCTCAGAACCTTGACAAATCAATAGTTACGGAACCTACCACCATGAAATCTCAATCAAATAAGGTACAGTCTGCTTGTGATGTAAAAGTTTACTCAGACAAGGGTAGCCTTGCACTACGGTTCCCCTTGAGGCATAACGCCCTCTGGGAGGCACTGGATGGTAAATCCCTCAGGGGAAAGCCCAAGTGCCTAGGGATAGGTAAATACGGCTTCTCAGCCGATGAACCTGATGACTGGAAACGTGCAGCTAGTATTGCTAGCCAGATTGAATCTGACTTAGACCACACAGAATGGGATAAACTGTTCGATCGCACCCTAGCTAAATACGGCTTAGGCGGTGGAAAGTACGCTAAGTTAGCTGAAATTATTCAGTTACCCGGTACGGTCAGCGCTGTGCCTGAGATAACTGTAGGCGTAATGTGGGAAGCGTATTTACTGTGGAAGCAAACCACGATAGAAGAGACAACCTTTCGCGCTGCTTACAGTACATTTACTAATGCCATTAATGGCAAAGTCTGGAGTCGAGCCAGTCGTTGTCATTCGCAATCTGATTTCAGCTTAAGTCAGGTAGAATTAACAAAATCATCAGAGCTTGACAAGCATTTAGCTGGCATTAAAATAAGCCAAAAACCTTTATTAATGTCAGCTCTGTCAGAAGCTTTTAACTTCGCCAAATCAAAAGGATTAATAGTTCATTCAGCCACCGAGAATCCTTTTGATTTGAGTAAATTTGCTACACCTGCTATTACTACTCAGCAAAAATATGCTGATAAAGTAATCAACGGTGAGACTGTAGAATGGCACGAAGTAATAGACGAAAAAGCTTTAGAGAGTGACAGGCGCGCTTTTACCAGGGATGAACGTGACATCATTATCAAAGCGTTCTATGAGTCACCTAAAAAGCAGCAAGTAAAGCTTGCACCCTTAATTGAGTTTTACTTTCTAACTGGGTGCCGTACCTCAGAAGCTTTACCGCTTACTTGGAAGGATATTGATTTTGACAGGAATCTGATTCGATTTAGTAAGTCAGTTGGATGCGGAACAAACAAAATCAAAGATACCAAAACAGGTGAAACGAGACTATTTTATTTCTCCGAGAACAGCCGCTTGAAGGCTCTACTCTTAGGGGTAAAGGAAGCCGCTAGTAACTCATTGGTATTCCCTAATAGCAAAGGTAAGTTTACACAATTAAAAGTTGTTTCTAATTCGTGGCGAGATAATTCAAACAAACAAGTGCGTCCTAGCGGTGAAGAAGTAACATACTTTTATCCTGGTATAGTCTCACAATTAGCCCGCGATGGCTTGATTAGTGGCTACCTCAGTCCTTATCATACCCGACATACTTACATCACGCTCACAGCGCACGCTAACAGTCATAATACCGATGCTTTACTACATATAGCTACCAGTTGCGGTAACAGTGTAGATGTCATTCTAAGACACTATCTAGGTAGGGTTGAGTCGGTAGAGTTAGTGGAAGTCTAGTCAAAATCGCGATCGCGTAAATCGACATAAAGTAAAACCCCCTAATTTAACCTAGGGGGTTTTTTATTGGTTATTTACCTAGTAAGTCTGTTTTATCCCCATAAATAAGGGGTCAAAAGTTAGTTAGAAGT
>NZ_JAAFKD010000010.1 GCF_013299165.1 Microcoleus sp. bin38.metabat.b11b12b14.051 | reverse complement strand
AGAAATTCGGTAAAAACCCGGTTTCTTTGTCGGAGTCTGTAAGCCCTGAAAAGAAGAGACGGCGGTTGAAACCGCGTCTACACAGGCAAAACCCACCTCCGTGGGTTGAAGATAATTTTTCTTAGTCGGCGTCCGGCGGACATCGTTTGTGTGCCCGTAAACTCCGCGGTTTCAACCGCCGGGCACCGCGCCGTGCCGTATCCCTACCCCAAAAAATCATCGCAAATTTGTCTCAAACATCGCCCAAATCCCCCATTCCCTCCAAACGCAGGAAATGCACCCGGCCCGACGAATCGCCCGCTACAACTGTCACTCCATCAGGCGCAAAAGCACAGCCATTAAACGTACCATCTCCGCTGAAACTAGCAACCTCTTTACCTGTGAGCAAATCCCAGATTTTCAGGGTTCTATCATCGGAAGCGGAAATCGCGGTTTTACCGTTGGGTGCGATCGCGACTGCTCTTACCACGCTACTATGACCCGTGAGAGTTTTCAGTTCACAGCCTGTCTCGGTGTCCCAGATTTTCAGGGTTTCATCCCAGGATGCCGAAATCACGGTTTTTCCGTCGGGTGCGATCGCGACTGCTCTTACCCAGCTACTATGACCCGTGAGAGTTTTCAGTTCACAGCCTGTCTCGGTGTCCCAGATTTTCAGGGTTTCATCCCAGGATGCCGAAATCGCGGTTTTTCCGTCGGGTGTGATCGCCACTGCTGTTACCCCCTCACTATGACCGGTGAGAGTTTTCAGTTCACAGCCTGTCTCGGTGTCCCAGATTTTCAGTGTTTTATCCTCTGAAGCCGAAATCGCTGTTTTTCCGTTTGGTGCGATCGCCACTGCTGTTACCAAGCTACTATGACCAGTGAGAGTTTTCAGTTCACAGCCTGTCTCGGTGTCCCAGATTTTCAGGGTTTCATCCCAGGATGCCGAAATCGCGGTTTTTCCGTCGGGTGCGATCGCCACTGCTGTTAACCCGTCACTATGACCCGTGAGAGTTTTCAGTTCTGAGCCTGTCTCGGTGTCCCAGATTTTCAGGGTATTATCCTCTGAAGCGGAAATCCCTGTTTTTCCCTTGGGTGTGATCGCCACTGCGGATGCCGAAATCGCGGTTTTTCCGTCGGGTGCGATCGCCACTGCTGTTACCCCGTCACTATGACCCGTGAGAGTTTTCAGTTCTGAGCCTGTCTCGGTGTCCCAGATTTTCAGGGTTTTATCATGAGATGCGGAAATCGCGGTTTTTCCGTCACGTGCGATCGCCACTGAATTTACCCAGGTACTATGACCGGTAAGAGTTTTCAGTTCTGAGCCTGTCTCGGCATCCCAGATTTTCAGGGTATTATCCTCTGAAGCGGAAATCGCTGTTTTTTCGTCCGGTGCGATCGCCACTGCTCTTACCAACTCACTATGACCGATGAGAGTTTTCAGTTCTGAGCCTGTCTCGGTATCCCAGATTTTCAGGGTTTTATCCCCGGATGCCGAAATCGCGGTTTTTCCGTCACGTGCGATCGCCACTGAATTTACCGAGCCACTATGACCCGTGAGAGTTTTCAGTTCACAGCCTGTCTCGGTGTCCCATATTTTCAGGGTATGATCCTTGGATGCCGAAATCGCGGTTTTTCCGTCTGGTGCGATCGCCACTGCTCTTACCCAGCTACTATGACCCGTGAGAGTTTTCAGTTCCCGGCCTGTCTCGGTGTCCCAGATTTTCAGGGTATGATCCTTGGATGCCGAAATCGCGGTTTTTCCGTCGCGTGCGATCGCCACTGCATTTACATAGTCACTATGACCGATGAGAGTTTTCAGTTCCCGGCCTGTCTCGGTGTCCCATATTTTCAGGGTTTTATCAGAGGATGCCGAAATCGCTGTTTTGCCGTCTGGTGCGATCGCTACTGCAATTACCCAGCGAGTATGACCGATGAGAGTTAAAAGTTCAGTACCGCGCTGGATGTCCCAGATTTTCAGGGTTTTATCCGATGAAGCCGAAATCGCTGTTTTTCCGTCGCGTGCGATCGCCACTGCATTTACCCCCTCACTATGACCGGCAAGCGTCCGCAACGCACCTTCATTTGCCCTCTCTAAATTAGCCTTCAAAGGCCGCAACCAAGGACTATCTTTCGATTGCTTCGCCTGTTCCAGCATCCCCTGAATCTGAGGTATTTCAAAATCCAGCAACCTCCCCCACAAATGCCCTGCCAATTGCGTTTTATCCTTCTCCAAAACGTGCGCCGACTTGCGAATTGCCGCTTGAATCAATCTCAGAGTTTGACTTTGCTCCTGAGACAGCAACACATCAGAAATTCTCGCCAAATCATAATCATCAATTAGCGCTTGTACCCCCAACACCTCCAGTTTCATCTGAATAAAACCGAAATCCGTCAACCAAGCACAATAACGGTCAACCTTCCCCCGTTTCGCAAATCTCTTCGGTTGGTATTTCACCAACAAATCTCGATCTTCCTGACACTGCTGCGCCAACCACACACCTAAATCGCTCATAGCGGCGCTCCTCCTGTAGAGTTATCGCTAATGTCATCGTTAATATCTTCCAGTGTGATTCCCGCCGACTGTACAGTTTCATCAGCTTCGAGAAACTGCCGAAAACTGTTGTGATAGATAGTATATCGAGTTTCCTTCCCTACTTTCTCCTGTCGCAAAAACGAATTCCATTTTCCGAGTACCTGTTGTACCTTCATCACATTTTTCTCGCTGGCAGATTTAGCCAACCAGCGACAAGAAACTGGTTCCTCTGCTTGCGACAGGTAATAGATAATCTTAACCTTCAATTCCAGCAGAGGATCGTCTTCCCGACCGATCATCTGTCCCCAGTGCTTTTGATAATATCCCAGCAAACCCTCTGGCAATTCGTTCAAATTCACATCATTGTAAGTACCGCCTTCAATTTCATCCAGAATGTACCGGAGATAGATAAATTTCTTTTCGCTTTTCTCGGCTACCGCCGTCACAAACTGTTCCCGCTGCAAATTTCGAGCTTTAATCCAATCCTGAATTAACTGGCTTCTCTCCGTGCGTTTAGCCAGATAAGCCTTGACATCTTCCAGACTTTCTGCACCGTACTCCATCAAATCAAAAACTGTCTTATTAGCTGCCGGCATAGGCAGAAATTCCGGCCGCTTCGAGACAATAAAATAAACATTATCCGGCAAGTCGTTAGGCAAATACGAAACATTGCTACCGCTAATTTGATTATTCCAATCAACTTCATCCAGCGCATCTACTACAAAAATTATTTTTTTATCTCTGCTAGATTTAGCGCTGACTTCCTTCAGCAAATCGCCTAGAAAATTGTTATTTTCCAGGGCATTTTCCGGCAGTCGCGGATACTTGTCTTTCAGGTTAAAACCTTCAATTAACTGAAGACAAGCATTTTCCAAAAAAGTTTTAGCGCTGATAATCCCGTCGGGTTGCGAGTTGAAATGAGTAACGCAGCGTCGCTTCAGCATCACCACACAGGTAGCCATAATCGCGCTTTTCCCAACACCCGGTTCCGCTTCTAAAACAAAATAGCCCTTCGGCTTTATCCTCAGAAACTCATTAATTGCTTCAAACACAAATTTCCGACCGGTAAAGTCTTTAATTCTGTCCTGAATAATCGTCTCGGATTTGAAGGAAATCGGCAAACTCGGCGCAGCAGGATCGATATATCTTTGCAGCAATGCCCGAATCTGCGCCAAATCATCCCGGATCTCAATTTCGATCGCGCCCAACTTCGCCATCACTTGACAAATCTGCTGCTGCGTAGCCACCTCCTCCAACTTGTCGAGAATCTCCCCATTTTGCAGCCCCAAATCCTTAAGCTGGGCCAAAGCAACTTGGTGCAAATTCAACAGCATCGCCGCAAACTTTTGTCCTCCCGTCGCCGCATCTTGTTTCAGCACTTCCCGGTACGCCTGCGGGAAAGTTGCGTAGAGTCTTTGCGCCACGAATTCGACGATTTCTGCATCAAAGGATTTCCCCTCGCTGCGGGCGAATTCCTCGATGAATCTTGCCCAATCTTCCGGTGTCAATCCCGTAACCCGATCGAACTCCGCAGCATCCGCCGAAAAAATCAGAGTCAGTTGCTCTTCGGAAATATTTAAACCCCTTGACAAATCAGCCGCTTGTATGTTAATGTTCTGCCAATATTTAGGAGTCTTCTCAGCTAAATTATCTAAATCCCTGGCAGACGAATTTTTACTAAGGGCTAGTGCGGTAAACTCAGGTGACTTAGTAGCGACATCCTTGAGAATATAGCCGATCGCCTCACCAGCCGCCTTAATCAAATCGTGATTATCAAGAATATTCGGATTTTTCGCCAACTTTTCGGCCATCCGATTCCCCAAATCATTAGCAGCCATATTCCCCGCAATCCCACCGGCAATCGTCGCTAAAATAGCAATGCCCCCAACGACGGGATTAGCCATCGCACCCAATGCTGCTGTCACACCCGGATTGGCGATCGCGCTAGCAATCATTGGCGCAACACCCATGATCGCACTGCATCCAATAACCCTAACTTTAGTATTAGCTAAATCAACTAACGACATAACTTAAATATTTCCCATACTTTGCAATAGTTTAGCGCGGCCAGATAATTAAATACAAGGTTAATTAATCTCATATCTTCCACCATTGTTAGGAACAGGCAAGATGCCTGTTCCACAATCATTGTTAGGAACAGGCAAGATGCCTGTTCCACAAAAACTAAATTTTCTTGTGGGGTGGGCATCTTGCCCGCCCCAAAATACAATCATTGTTAGGAACAGGCAAGATGCCTGTTCCACAAAAATTAAATTTTCTTGTGGGGTGGGCATCTTGCCCGCCCCAAAATACAATCATTGTTAGGAACAGGCAAGATGCCTGTTCCACAAAAATTAAATTTTCTTGTGGGGTGGGCATCTTGCCCGCCCCAAAATACAATCATTGTTAGGAACAGGCAAGATGCCTGTTCCACAAAAATTAAATTTTCTTGTGGGGTGGGCATCTTGCCCGCCCCAAAATACAATCATTGTTAGGAACAGGCAAGATGCCTGTTCCACAAAAATTAAATTTTCTTGTGGGGTGGGCATCTTGCCCGCCCCAAAATACAATCATTGTTAGGAACAGGCAAGATGCCTGTTCCACAAAACTAAATTTTCTTGTGGGGTGGGCATCTTGCCCGCCCCAAAATACAATCTGCCCGCCCCAAAAATACAATTCTATATTCAGTCGGCGACCGACGACTTTAGCTATGAGACAGGGATTTTCAACCCCTGGCGGCCCCGACAACAATCTCAGAGCCTCCTCACACCCCCGCCACAAACTGACCGCCCCGCTATCCTATTTGTAAACTTTTTTATCAACCCGATCGCCCTGCTTGCATTTAACGGATAATGTCTGTTTATTTATTTTTCAACTCCAGCGATCGCCCGCAAAATAACTTTACTTTTCTTTACAAACCTGCAACGAAAACACGGCGCAACAGAGAAGAATTTCGTTACAGACTTTAAATGCGACGCGCGATCGACTAAAGTAAAAAAAATGGCTTTATCAATTTATTGATCGCAAAGGAAACAAAGCTCATGGTTCAACGCGGTTCGACAGTCCGGATTCTCCGCAAAGAATCCTTCTGGTATCAAGAAGTGGGCACCGTTGCTACGGTAGACCAAAGCGGCATTAAATACCCAGTAATCGTTCGCTTTAGCACCGTAAATTACGCAGGCGTCAACACCAACAACTTCGCCCAAGGCGAATTAGTGGAAGTGGCAGCCCCCAAAGCCAAAGCACCAGCAGCAGCAGCAGCCGCTTCCGGCGGCAAGCAAACGACGATCAACGAGAAAACCCGCAAAACCGGCAGCGGAGCAACCCCCCAGCAGCCGAAAACTGCCGCCGGCAGCAAGCCCGGTGCTGAAGCTCCCGGAACCGTCGAAGGTTCGCCCAACCAAGGAACAGAACAGCGCTAATTGTGCCAGAACTGCCAGAAGTAGAGACTATTTGCCGGGGTTTGAACCAACTTACCCTCGATCGCGAAATTTTGGGCGGAGACGTGCTGTTAAATAGCTCGATCGCCCGTTCCATCTCTGCGACCGATTTTTTGACAAAACTCAAAGGAAAGTCGATCGCATCTTGGTACAGGCGCGGCAAATACCTCCTGGCAGAACTATCGCAACTGACACCATGTAGGGGCGGTGCCCCCGTGCCCGCCCTTCCCGATTCTTCTTCCTTCCCAGTCCCTTCTGTCTCATCCCTTCTGCCTTCAAAAGCCGGCTGGTTGGGCGTTCACCTACGAATGACTGGACAACTATTGTGGGTAAACGAATCCGAAACCCTGCCCAAACACGCGCGAGTCCGGCTATTTTTTCAGGGAAACCAAGAATTGCGGTTTGTAGATCAGCGCACCTTCGGTCAAATGTGGTACGTCCCCGCAGAAACCGAAGTAGACAGCACAGTCACCGGCCTGAAACTCCTAGGCCCGGAACCATTTTCCGACCAATTTACTACAGAATATTTTGCCCGCAAGCTGCACCGACGGGCGCGACCAATTAAAACAGCATTGCTAGACCAGTCACTGGTAGCGGGTTTGGGCAATATCTACGCAGACGAAACTTTGTTTTTGTCGGGAGTAATGCCGACAACTCTGTGCGCGGATTTGACACTAGAGCAAATCGATCGCATTCATACAGCTATTATTCAAGTTCTACAAAAGGCGATCGCCTCCGGCGGCACCACATTCAGCAATTTTCTCAACGTCCAAGGCGTCAACGGCAACTACGGCGGCATCGCTTGGGTGTACAATCGCGCCGGTCAACCCTGCCGCACTTGCTCTACAACGATTGACAAGATAAAATTAGCAGGGCGATCGACTCATTTCTGTCCCGCCTGCCAAAAATAACCAATTCAGCAACCGATTTTTTACCGGATTTAACAGAGATACCAAATCTCAGTTTCCGAATCTTCAGTCTGCGGAGGCAGACTTCGCTTGTGTAGTCGCGGTTTCAACCGCCGACTCAATCAACAACTTGGTTCGTGTAGCTTCAATCACCGACTTTTTTAACTGGTATTAAAGCCAAATCGGCATTAAAATTTGTATACTTTTATAAATGAAACAGAGCAAATTATGGCAATCAAAAAAGGTAGCATAGTCCGTGCAATTCGCGAAAAATTGGAAAACAGCCTAGAAGCCCAAGCCAGTGACCAGCGCTTTTCCTCCTATCTATTTGAAACCAAAGGCGAAGTGATGGATGTTCGCGGCGACTACGCCTTCGTCAAATTTGGCAAAGTCCCCACCCCAAATATTTGGCTGCGCGTAGACCAACTCGAAGATTTTAAGTAAACTCACCGACACAAAACATTACCGTCGGTTCTGGACGCAACTGGAACTATTCCCGATCTTCGCTAACTTTTAGGTACGTTGTTGTGCTTGCACTCTTTCATATATGAAAGAGCGCTGAAGCGCAACAACATACCTGAGTAAAGGTAATGTAGATTACATACAATGCGCTCGATCGCAATTAAGCTCATTCTGAAAATCTAAAATCTAAAATCCCCAATCTAAAATCGAATGAATTCCCCATCAACTCGCGTCTCAATTATCGGTGCAGGTAAAGTCGGTAGCACCTTAGCCCAACGAATTGCCGAGAAAAATTTAGCAGATGTAGTATTGCTAGATATCGTCGAAGGTTGGCCGCAGGGTGTTGCTTTGGACTTGATGCAAGCGCGGGGAGTCGAACGCCACGATCGCCAAATCATCGGCACAAACAATTATATAGATACAGCCAACTCAAATATCATCGTCATTGCCGCCGGCATTCCCCGCAAACCAGGTATCAATCGCGAAGATTTAATTAAAATCAACGCTCAAATTGTCACCGAAGCAGCCAAAAGTGCGCTCGCCCATTCCCCCGAAGCAATCTTAATTGTAGTGACAAATCCCCTAGATATCATGACCTATCTAGCCTGGGAAGCTGTGGATTTACCAAAACACCGAGTTATCGGTATGGGCGGCATTCTCGACTCCGCCCGCTTTCAAACTTTTATTGCTATGGAATTGGGCGTTTCCATTGCTGAAGTGTGCGCCACAGTCATCGGTTCCCACGGCGATTTGATGGTACCCTTACCGCGCTATTCCACAGTCAACGGCATTCCCATTGCTCAACTGATGGATGCAGGGGCGATCGATCGCATCGTACAGCGCACTCGCCACGGCGGCGCAGAAATTGTCGGATTGATGAAGACTTCGAGTGCCTATTTTGCACCCGCATCTTCCGCCTGTTTGATGGTACAATCTATTTTATTCAATCAATCGCGACTCTTGCCTTGCTCAGTTTATTTGCACGGCGAATACGGCGTGCAAGATATCTTTTTAGGTTCTCCCTGCCGCTTGGGATATCGGGGAGTCGAACAGGTAGTCGAACTCGAACTCAGCGATACAGAAAAAGCCGCCTTAATTGAATCAGGAAAAGTTGTTTCCCAAAATATTGAGGAAGCAAAGAGGATACTGAAAACTGCTGGTACCAGCAAGTAACTGCGAGTAAATAAAAATTACCATAAACTCACGGCGATAGATCACAACACCGGGCGTTAACAGTTGACCTGGGACAGTTGACAGAAGATCCCGCCCGCGAAGTCGAGGGGTTGACTTCGGAGTGCGAAGTTTTTAGGCAGGGGATTTAAGCCCCTGCCTAAAAATAATCTACCTAAAGGTGGGGGCTTGAATCCCCTGTGATGACGGTTACAAGTCTGCCTCAGCTCTATCTTGCAATACATCTGCCTAGAGGAACCCGAACTCTGCATTTTTCGGAACGCTCGAATATTTATCAATTAAAGTCAGGTATTTTATAATAAATTTAACCAATAAAAGCAATTACTTCATTCAGTTGACTGTTGACTGTTGACTGTTGACAGATGAGTGCGACCTCTACCTAAAAGGAAGAGGATTGGACTAATGAATAGTTTTCTTTTAATTTCTCGCCTTTAAGGGAGAGGCTTTAAACCAGTTTTTTATGGTAAAATAATTAGATTTATCAAAATTTATCTAAAATATCGAAGTGTTCCCAAAGAATCTATTAAAATAGAATGTATGACAAATAAATCGAAAATTAGCAAAAACTCTAAATAAGCCGATCGGCTAAATTCAAATAAATCTTAAAAGAGGCACTCCCAACAGGATATTCGATCGCAAAACTCAGGACAAGATCGATGAAGTTTGCGATAATCAGAAAAAGGTGACAACTACAACCGCAGGCGATCGGAAAAAAATGTCAAAATTAGTTCAGGACTCTGCGCTTGCGCCGTGAAACCGGGTTTCTCCTTTTCGCTTTCGCAGCTTCCCTGACTTAATGTATGTTAACAAACCGGGTTGATGCGTAACTTTTGAGTAAAATTCTCAACTATTGACAATTTATGCAGTATCCGATCGGCGATCGCCCGTTTTTACCGTAAATATACTGAGTTAAAATGCTGGTTCGACCTCCCAATCTAGAAAAAATACGGAAATGCAGCGCGAGTAGCTGCTAACTGGTAGGAGAAGTAGGAGAATTTGCCCTCTATATTTTAGATTGACAGCAACCGCGCCCGATGGTTAGGACGCTCTCCCATGTCACAAACCCTTGCCTTCCATTGCTTTTTCCTTCCTTCTTGCTGATTTTTACCTACTCGCCTAGCCGAAGGGCATTTTTCCTTTTTGCTTCGCTCAACTGTCAACTCTTGCTTGTTCCTTCTTCCTTCTTCCTTCTATCGAGTTAACCCTCAACTATCAACTATCACCTATCACCTATCACCTATCACCTATCACCTATCACCTATCACCTATCACCTATCACCTATCACCTATCACCTATCACCTATCACCTATCACCTATCACCTATCAACTGTCAACTGTCAACTGTCAACCCTCAACTATCACCTATCAACCGTCAACCGTCAACCGTCAACCGTCAACCGTCAACCGTCAACCGTCAACCGTCAACCGTCAACCGTCAACCGTCAACCGTCAACCGTCAACCGTCAACCGTCAACTTACCTCGATACCCAACCGCAAAATAACTAAACAAATAAGATTATGTTTCATGAATACCTGTATCAAGAAGTAACCAACCTCCGCGAGAAGCTAGCTCACCTAGAAAGAGAAATGCAGTCTCAAACCTGGTTCAAAAAGCTGCAAGCGCTGATGGGAGTGATTGGCAAAATTCGCGAATCCCTAGACTTAGAAACAATATTCAAAATCACAGCCACCGAAGTCAGGCAACTTCTAAATGCCGATCGAGTCGCCGTCTACCGCTTCATTCCCGAGTCTGACTGGAACGACGGCGAAGTAGTATCAGAAGACGTGCTGCCCCAATACAGCCCCTCCCTAGGTGCCAAAGTTCACGATCACTGCTTCGGCGAACAATTTGCCGCCAACTATGCCAAAGGATACGTTCAATCTGTCAGCGACATCTACAAAGCGCGGTTGAGCCCCTGTCACCTCAGAATCCTCAAACGATTTCAAATCCGAGCC
The DNA here is from genome assembly GCF_013299165.1 of Microcoleus sp. bin38.metabat.b11b12b14.051. NCBI lineage: Bacteria > Bacillati > Cyanobacteriota > Cyanophyceae > Oscillatoriales > Microcoleaceae > Microcoleus > Microcoleus sp. bin38.metabat.b11b12b14.051. The sequence goes on along the minus strand of NZ_JAAFKD010000010.1, from coordinate 200,344 downwards.
AACTTAGTCGTACCGCTGCTGCAAGGGCAACATTTATGGGGGTTGCTGTGCGTTCACTCCTGCGGCCAACCCCGCGATTGGCAGGAAGATGAAATCGAATTTGCCAAACAAGTAGGAGAACATTTAGCAGTCGCAATTTATCAGGCCGAATTGCACTTGCAAACCCAAAGGCAATTAGCAGAAATCGAATCTACACAGCAGAAACTCCGCGACAGCGAGCAAAAATATCACCAAATTCTTGACTCGATCGCCGATATGGTATTAGTCAAAGGCCCCCAATCGAAAATCGTCTGGGCAAATCAAGCATTCCGCGACTATTACGGCATGAGTCAAGAGGAACTTCAAGGCATCGTAGACGCACCTTTCGCCGAGCCCGACCATACTCTCCAGTACATCAAAGATGATGCCTTCGTATTTGAAACCGGACAGACTCTGGAAATTGCCGAAGAACCGGCGATGCGCTACGACGGACAAGTGCGGCTGTTCAGCACAGTCAAAACACCGATCCGCAATCAAGACGGGCAAATCACAATGAGTGTCGGTGTCTCCCGCGACATGACGGAACGCAAAGCAGCAGCAGAAGCCGTCAAAGCCAGCGAAACCAAATACCGCCGTTTGGTAGAAACCTCCCAAGATATGATTTGGTCAGTGGATGCGACTGGACGCTACACCTTCGTCAACCCAGCAGTTAAGTACATCTACGGTTACGAACCAGCAGAAATGCTCGGTAAGCCCTTCTCTGACTTGGTGACACCAGAACAAAGCCAGAAAGATTTAGCAGTTTTCGCCCGCCTCCTGGAGGGAGAATCAGTTTTTCAGCACGAAACCACCCAATTCGCCAAAGACGGCAGCATCAAACATTTGATGTTCAACGCGATCGCCCTGTACGACGACACCGGCAACATCATCGGCACCACCGGTACAGCCACCGACATTACCGATCGCAAGCGCGCAGAAGCAGCCTTACAACAGGCAAACGCCGAACTAGAAACCAGAGTAGAAGAACGCACCGCCGAACTCCGCCAGACTTTTGCCGCCCTGGGCGCCAGCGAAGGCAAATTTCGGACGATCGCGGCCACCATCCCCGGAGCTCTGTTTCAATTTTGCAGCAACGATGGAGAGTGCAGAGTTGACTATACCAGCGATCGTATCGAAGATATCAGCGGCATCACAGCAGCAGAAATAATGCAAGACATCACCTCCTTCATTTCCCGCATCCACCCCGAAGACTTGGAAAGCTACATCGCTTCCGTCACCGCAGCCGTCGAAAACTTCTCTCCCTGGCACTACGAAGGGCGATTAGTCAAGCCAAACGGAGAAATTCGCTGGTGGCAAGGCGACTCCATGCCCACCCTCCGCGAAACTGGCGAAATCGTATTTTCCGGCGTATTATTCGACATTACCGATCGCAAAGTTGCCGAAACCGCCATCCGCGACAGCCAGCGACAGCTAAAAGAAGCCCAGAGACTCGCCCACGTCGGCAATTGGGAACTCGACGCAGCCACCGAAACCGTCACTTGGTCGGAAGAACTCTTCCGCATATTTGGGCTCGAACCGGCATCGATCGCGCCCAGCCGAGCCGAACAAATCGATCTGATCCATCCAGAAGATTTAGAATTGTGGGGAGCCCTAGTACAGCGCGGACTCGAAACAGGTACTCCCTTTGATTTTGACTTCCGCGTTTGCCGTCCCGACGGCACTCTGCGACATCTCAACGCCTTGGCCCGCTCCGAAACCGATGCCGGCGGCAAGGTGGTAAAATTGTTCGGCACGGCGATCGACATTACCGATCGCAAAGCCGCCGAAGCAGCCCTGAGAGAAGCAGCAGCAGAGTTGGAAGACAGAGTGAGCGAGCGCACGGCCGAACTTTCCCAAGCAGTCACCCAGTTAGAACAAGAAATTGGCGATCGTAAACAAGCCGAAGCAGCCGTACAAGTTTCCGAGCAAAACCTCCGAACCATCTTTAACAATGTCTACGACGCTATCTTCATTCAAGACTTAGAAGGTAACATTCTCGATGTCAACGATCGAATGTTAGAAATGTACGGAGTTAGTCGAGAACAAGCAATTCAATCATCAATTACGAAAGACTATTCAAGCGACGAAAATCCTATTCAACTAATGAGAGAACTTTGGGAAAAAGTATTGTCAGGCGAAAGCACCCGTATCGAATGGAAAGCTAAGCGTCCCAATGATCGTTCCACCTTTGATGCAGAAATTGCTGTGTCAAGAATTCATCTCAACGGCAATCTCAGCGTCATTGCCAATGTGCGAGATATTAGCGATCGCAAACAGGCAGAAGCAGAACTGCAACGCGCTCAACAATTTATGGAATCAGTGCTCAAAACCATACCCGTAGGAGTAGTTGCCAAGGAGGCCCAAGAACTGCGATTTGTGCTGTGGAACCCCGCAGCCGAACAGTTGCTCGGTTTCAGTGCAGCAGAAGTTATCGGCAAAAATGATTACGACTTTTTCCCCACAGAACAAGCTGATGTTTTCACCGCCAAAGACCGCGAAGTGCTCAACAGCGGGCAAATTGTAGAAATTGCCGAACAAGAGGTGGAAACGCGCCAAGGAGAATCGCGGATATTTCACAGCAAGAAAACAGCAATACTCGGTGCTGATGGTCAACCGCAATATCTATTAGCTGTCACCGAAGACATTACCGATCGCAAACAGGCAGAAATTGCCTTGAGGCAATCTTCAGCCCAACTCAAGCAGCAAGCAGAAAGAGAAAAATTGCTCAACATTCTCACCGCTCAAATCCGCAATTCCCTCGACTTCGACAGCATCGTTACAGTCGCAGTTAAGGAAATTCGCGCTTTTCTGAAGATCGATCGCTGCAATTTTGCCTGGTACTCCTGCGACGGGGAGGAGCCTGTCTGGGAAATTATTAAAGAATCTCGCCACGCCCAGCTTCCCGATTTAATAGGTCGCTATCCGGCGTCCGACTTTGGCCCTGTTGGAGAACAAATATTGCAGATGGACATCGTGCGGCTGGATGATGTCAAAACAGTGGCAGATCCTGCTTGGCAACAAACCATTCGAGCGATGGGCTACCAATCTGTATTAGCCATCCCCATGCAGGCACTTTCTGGCGTGATGAGTGCAATTACCTGCTGCAACAGCGGTTCTGTGCGGCCCTGGAGCGACAGCGAAGTCGAATTGTTGCAAGCGATTACAGTTCAATTGGCGATCGCCCTCAACCAAGCCGAACTTTACGCCCAAACTCGCAATAAAGCTCGCGAATTAGAGCAAACCTTGCAGCAATTAACCAGCGCTCAATCGCAGTTAATTCAAAGCGAAAAAATGTCATCTCTCGGTCAACTCGTTGCAGGAGTAGCCCACGAAATCAACAACCCAGTTAACTTTATTTACGGCAATCTCAGCCACGCCAACGAATATACTCAAGACTTGCTGCACCTGATCGAACTTTACCAAAATCACTACCCTGAACCAGTCCCGGAAATTCAAGAAGAAGTAGAAGCCATTGAACTCGAATTTCTCATGGATGACTTACCGAAACTGTTGACATCAATGAAAGTCGGTGCAGATAGAATTCAGCAAATCGTGGCATCTCTACGCACCTTCTCCCGCATGGACGAAGCAGAAATGAAAGCAGTAAACATCCACGACGGCATAGATAGCACTCTGATGATTTTGCAGCACAGACTCAAAGCCAAACACAATCATCCCGAAATTGAAGTGATTAAAGAATACTGTCAATTGCCGTTAGTAGAATGTTATGCCGGACAGCTAAATCAAGTCTTTATGAATGTCTTGAGCAATGCTTTAGATGCTTTGGAAGAAAGAGACTCCCGGCTTTCTGCCGAGCAAATGCGGCAAAATCCCAGCCTGATTCGCATCTCCACTGAAATACTACAACCCGATCGAGTCCTGATTCGGATTGCTGACAATGGGCCGGGAATACCCGAGACTGTCGGTACTCGACTTTTTAACCCATTTTTTACCACTAAACCTGTAGGAAAAGGCACTGGGATGGGATTGTCAATTAGCTATCAAATTGTTACAGACAGACACAAAGGCACGCTGAAATGCACTTCGGCGCCGGGACAGGGTGCTGAATTTGCGATCGAGATTCCGCTCAAAGCTAATTGCTAATCAGATGTTCGGTCAATTGCGCGCAATCTGCAACGGTTTGTAGTGAGGACTTCAGTCCTTCTTCCCGAGGACTGAAGTCCTCACTACAAACCAATTTTATGCTTGTCGATCGAGCTAGACATGATCTAATAATCGGTCGCCGAACTCGCCAACAGGCAATTTATGATACGGCGACTGTTTCTCCTAGTAGGGGCTAGCCGTGGGGCGGACAATTATCTCGCTGACATCGACATCATCGGGTTGCTCGATCGCAAATACAATCGATCGCGCGATCGCCTCCGCCGGAATACAGATTCTTCTGAATTCTTTCATCCCAATTCTGGCAGTTTCATCACTGATGCTATCAGCTAATTCCGATTCCGTGACTCCCGGAGAAATCACCGTCACCCGAATATCACCGCCGACTTCTTGTCGCAACCCTTCTGATATCGCCCCCACCGCAAATTTAGTCGCACAATAAACCGCAGCAGTAGGAGATACCGCGTGTCCGCCGATCGAGGAAATATTGATAATCTGCCCCGATTTTTGCGCCTTCATCACCGGCAAAACTGCGGCAATTCCGTAGAGCACGCCTTTGATGTTGACATCGATCATGCGATCCCATTCCTCAACCTTCAATTGGTCGAGCGCAGACAGTGGCATCACGCCAGCATTGTTAATCAAGACATCGACGCGACCAAACTTATTTTGGGTAAATTGCACAATTTCTTGCAATTGACCTTGTTGTGTCACATCCAGAACCTGGTATTCAGCAGTTCCACCCGCAGCACGAATGTCTGTGATAATTGCGTTTAGGCGATCGGTGCGACGTGCGCCCAAAACCACTCTTGCGCCTCGATGAGCCAACATCCGAGCTGTAGCTTCACCAATTCCACTGCTGGCTCCTGTAATAATCACAACCTTTCCATTTACATTCGACATGGAAAACTCCTTTGATTGTTTCTCATACCATTTATGCCAACTCATCCAACAGTATTTGTAGGGTGTGTCGCCCTATAAAATTCCCGTCAGAAGACAGACAATCTGATAGCGACGCACCTTACACCTCGGCTGGATAAACAAACAACACTTGTTCCGAGCTGTAGCTTCACCAATTCCACTGCTGGCTCCTGTAATAATCACAACTTTTCCATTTACATTTGACATGGAAAACTCCTTTGATTGTTTCTCATACCATTTATGCCAACTCATCCAACAGTATTTGTAGGGTGTGTCGCCCTATAAAATCCCCGTCATAACACAGACAATCTGATAGCGACGTACCTTACACCTCGGCTGGAGAAACAAACAACACTTGTTATGGCTCGTGGCTTTTGACAAATGGTATAAGATGAGTTAAGTTGAAGCATTCTAAATTCAGATTTTGGGAAATAATTTGTTTTTTGCAAACTCTTCAAACGTTGTTGGTGTAACTGCTTCAGGTGTTCTAGCTGTCGCATAAACTCCGTCATAATCGCCAAAATTAAGGTACATATTCCCTATCTCTCGTTGAATATCAGGTGTTGCTCCCATCAACGCAAGACTCTGCTGAAATGACTCAATTGTCACCTGGACATATTCAATCGGATGACCGCGCATCTTTGAAAGGATCTCAATTATTTTAGAAACCGTTAAATTTTCCGGCCCCATAAGATTGCGAGTCCATTGACCGCTCCAAGCATCGTCGATTAGATACTTTGCTGCCACATCACCGATATCATCAGTGCTAATCCAAGGGATATCGCGATCGCTGGGAAAGGAAAAGTTTACAGTCCGATCTCGGCGAATAAACTCAACTTGACCAGCCAGAAAATTCTCCATAAAATAGCCAGGACGCAGGTGCAACAGATTTGCATCTGTTTGGTTGAAAAGCGCTTCCACATCCCCACAGAATGAGACTGCACCCAAGTTTGGCTTTGCCCCCGCGCCAATGCTGGAAATATTGACGACTCGTTTGATGCGGTTTTCCTGCACTGCTCTTGCTCCAGCCATTGCCGTCTGAATGTACCAGTCGTATAGGCTTGGTACATCAAGTTTTGGTGGAGTCAGCCAAAACAAAGCATCGGCATTTTGCGTTGCCTCAATTAACCCTTCGGTGTCATCGCTGCCGATCGGCTTTACAGTAGCTCCTTTGGCAACTAAATCGGCTAACTTTTCTGAATGTCTGGCTAGCAAAACAGTTTCGGATCCAGCCTGGATAACTTTTTCGGCAGTGCGCCGTCCAATATTGCCTGATGCGGCTGCAATTACAATTTTCATCGCCATCCTCGCCTGTTTATTACTGTACATTAAAAGATTGGTGCAAATTTTCGATGCTACCCCACGCCTCAAGAGCAGGAATAGGGTTCCAGTATTCGCGGTAATGGATGATTTTGCCTTCCTTAGTTTCCAGTTGCATCACATAATCTTGCTGATAGTGGCAACCTGTGGCGACAATCGTGGCTTCCCCGTGAACCTCAGCAAATAGAAAATTTGGATTCAACATTTGGTGCGATCGAATATTCGTGAATGTCAAATTTTGCATCTTTGCTGGCACATCTTTCATGTGGTTGTAGATTGCAGTTTTGCCAGCCAATCGGTCAGGTGAACCAAGAGCAGAAGCATAGGGAAATTCAACTATCGCATCTTCAGCGAATAGTTCTAGCCAAGCTGGGATATCTTTGCTAATTAGTTGGAGGTGGTCGCTAAAAATCTGAGCAACTGTTGCGATTTTTGTCTGGTATTTTGTCATTGCCTTATCCTTTTTGTTTGATTGGGATGTGTTCATCGTATGAGTAAAAACAAGACTTTTCAATGCACATACCTCGCAGTTTATTGCCTAATCCTCCAAAGCATGGTTTATACTCAAAAGAGTGTAATTAAATTAGTCAATAAAACATTATGACGATTGAAATGCTCAACCATGATGCGATCGGCAATCAGTGTCAAGAACTTACAGCACTGCTAACCCGACACACCGACGGTAAGGGAGACGGTTCTCATAAAACAGATATAGATCAGCTAGAGTTCGCGCGAGAATCTTCTGTTTCTGCCGCACTACCCCTTCTCTGTCAACCTATTCTCGGCATCATCATTCAGGGCAAAAAGAAAGCCTTGCTGGGTGAGGAAACCTATTGTTATGGCGCGTCTCAATATCTTGTTGTCTCAGTTGATTTGCCTCTGAGCGGATTTGTGGTTGAGGCAACCCCAGACAAGCCTTATTTAGGATTTAAGCTGAATCTAGATCCGCGCCAACTTTGTGATATTATTGCCCAAACAATCCCCAGCGCGCCTAAGAAAGAAGATTCGGTTAGAGGCTTGTTCGTCAGCACCGCCGATGCACCGTTGCTCGATTGCGCGCTCAGACTAACAAAGCTGTTAGATACGCCGCAGGATATCCCGATCTTGGCACCGATGATTGTCCGCGAAATCTATTATCGTCTGTTAATGGGCGAACAAGGCGAAGCTGTCCGTCAGATTGCGACATCCGGCAGCAATATGCAGCGCATTGCCGAGGTAATACAACTGATCAAAGCAGATTTTACGCAGCCGATGCGAGTTGAGGATTTAGCTGAGAAAGTTAAGATGTCTCCTTCATCCTTCTATCACCATTTCAAGCAAGTGACATCAATGAGTCCCATTCAATATCAAAAGCAATTAAGACTATTAGAAGCGCGCCGCCTGATGCTTGCCGAAAACTCCAATGCGACGACTGCTGCCTATGATGTAGGTTATGAAAGCCCGTCACAGTTCAATCGCGAATACAGGCGGTTGTTCGGCGCACCTCCGTCTCGCGATATTGCTCGGCTCAAAAGTAGTTAAGAAGCTCGATGGTATAGCAGTTGACAGTTGACAGAAGAGCGCGAAAAGCGACTTGCCCGCCCGCGAAGTCGAGGGGAGTCGAAGAGTTGACAGAAGAGCGCGAAAAGCGAAGTCGAAGAGTTGACAGTTGCATAACGGGCATCAATGGTTTGATGCAGTAAGGATATCGGCTCTATTCATGAAGTTATTTATGTCCCAATACGGTTTACTTAAGACTGTTCAGTCTATAAAATCATGTGAAAAATAAACACTGCGATTGCTTCGCGGGTACGCTCGCAATGACAAAAAAACTTTAAGTGAACCGTATTGATTTATGTCCTAACCGCCGAGAAGGTTGCTATACAGCGAAAGTTTTTAATAAGATTGCTATTTCAAAGATGATATTGAACACTATTTAACTAGACTTGATCTTGCCAAGTTCGCTCAGCATTTTTGTCATCGTTAAACTGTCCAAAGGCTTAGAAAACAAATATCCCTGAGCTAATTCGCAGTCGAGTTCCCGTAGCTGTGCTAACTGTTCGGCTGTCTCCACACCTTCGGCGATCGCATTTAATCCCAAATTGTGAGCCAAAGTGACGATCGCCCGCACAATCTGCAAATGCTGACCCCCGCCGTCACCGTTTTCGATCGCGCCCAAGCGACTCACAAAAGAGCGATCGATCTTCAGCGTATCCAGCGGAAAGCGGTGCAAGTAACTCAAAGACGAATAACCCGTACCAAAATCGTCGATCGACAATCGAATATTTCTAGCTTTTAATTGGGCGAGCACAATATTGGCTTTAGTCACATTCTCTACGATCGCACTTTCAGTAATCTCCAATTTTAAACAACTCGGAGCACAGCCAGTTTCTGCCAATATTTCATCTATGTGTTCGATTAAATTTGCCATTCCTAACTGTTTAGGAGAAAGATTAACACTCATTGTTAATTTTGAAGGCTCGACAATTGGTAACTCTGAATTAGTGATTGGTAATTGGTGATTGGGAATCGGTAATTGGGAATCGGGAATTGGGAATTTTTCCCATGTTCCTTCTTCCTTCTTCCTTCTTCCTTCTTCCTTCTTCCTTCTTCCTTCTTCCTTCTTCCTTCTTCCTTCTTCCTTCTTCCTTCTTCCTTCTTCAATCAACATTTCTTGCCAAACTCGCAATTGCCTGCAAGCTTCCCGCAGCACCCAAGCTCCCAGAGGCACGATCAAGCCTGTTTCCTCGGCTACAGGAATAAAGGTAGACGGCGGTACTAGACCCCGAACCGGGTGCTGCCAGCGTACCAAAGCCTCAAAACCCTCGATCGCACCGCTGGCGATCGAGACAATTGGTTGGTAGTGTACAATAAAGTCCGAACATTCATCCTTACTCGCACCTAATTCTTCCTTACCAAAAATAGCTAGTCGCAAGTCAGTTTCTAACTGCAACAGCGAGATAGTTTGGTCGTGCATCGCCAAATTAAATACCTCGTAGCGGGCTTTTCCTAAAGCTTTAGCCCGGTACATAGCAATGTCAGCATCGCGCAGGAATTCTTCAGGGTGAGCGTACAACTGCGATTCGCCTCCTGTTTCGGTTGCTGCGACTTCGCCCCGACTGAAAACAATCCCAATGCTAGCAGTGGTAAATACTTCGTGTCCTTCGATATTAAACGGTCGTGTCAGTTCTGTTTGTATCCTGTTAGCTGCTAGGGTGGCGTCGCTGAGGCTCTGAATGTGGTCTAGCAGGATTGTGAATTCGTCTCCCCCAAGACGGGCGACGGTATCAGAAACGCGCACGCAGGTTTGCAGGCGGTGCGCTAGGGCGACTAGCAGTTTGTCTCCGAGAATGTGTCCTAAAGAATCATTAACTACTTTGAAGCGGTCTAAATCTAAGAATAGCAAACCAAATTTATAATCGGGGGAATGTTTCGAGCGGCGGATGGATTGTCGTAGCCTGTCGATAAACAAAACGCGGTTCGGTAAACCTGTCAGGGCGTCGTGAAAAGCACCGTGCAGCAGTTGCTTTTCTACTCGCTTGCGCTCGGTGACATCTCTGATAATAATTTGGGCGGCGGCTGAGCCTTGATAAATAGCGGGGATGCCGGCGACTTCAACGTCGATGATTTGTCCGTCGAGCCGCATCAGTTTTTCTTCCGCCAGCTCGATCGGCTGATTTTCTTCCTCGACTTGCCTCATGCGCTCTTTGGCTGTTTCCACATAGTTGGGATGGACGAATTTCAATACCGGAAAGCCGATGAGCGCTGCTGGAGAGTCGGCGCCGAGGAGTTTAGCGCCTGCTGCATTGATGTAGGCTATTTTCCCTTCACAGTGAACGGCGATCGCTTCGGGAGACAGTTCTACTAAACGGCGATAGCGTTCTTCACTTTCTTGAAGAGATAGTATCAAATCGCAGCGCTCTTTTTCTGCTTGCTGGCGTTCCACTTCCATTTGGTAAACTGCCAGAAATTTGCCGATGCTTTGAGCCATCAATTCTATGATTTCTATTTCGTGGCTTTCGATTTTTTTGCGCCGAATTTCTGGCGAACTAAAACTTAACGTACCGTAGGCTTTATTGTTAACAAATATCGGGGTTCCGATGTAAGATTCTAATTTGCTTTTTTGATAAACTGCACGTTCCCGGACTTCTGAGTTTGCTCCCACATTAAAAAATAGCTGCGTTTTTTGATGTTTCATCACGTCGGCGCAGTAAGTCTCGCCCAGAGGCAATTTTAAACCGCGCTCGAAATATCCCAAATTGGTTTTTACTGCCCGCACAATAAAAGCTTCGCTTTCAACTTCAGCCATGATGCCAATAGAAAGTCCAAACATCAAACAGCCTGCTGTTAGATAATCGTCAACCAGTTCTTCAAAGTTTTGATAATGATAAGTTGTAATCCGGTGCAAGTGTTTGAGATTGGCGCTGAAAGTTGCTAAGGCTTGAGATTTCAAAAATAATTCTTCTTCCGATCGCTGGCGGTCGGTGATGTCTGTTTGCACTGCAATAAAGTGGGTTAAGTGGCGCCGCGAGTTGTACACCGGAGCGATCGACAGTTCGTGCCAAAAAGGCGTCCCATCTTTCCGAAAATTGCGTAAAATAACTTGAGATTCTTTCCCTTGTGCCATGGCCCGGCGCAATTGTTTAGCAGCGGCTGTGTCAGTGTCGCTACCGTAGAACAACCGGCAATTTTGCCCGATTAAATCGTCTCTGCGATAACCTGTAATCCGCTCAAAACTGGGATTGACATAAATAATCGGATGGTGTGCAACCACCGCATCGGCGATCGCAATGCCGTTGCTACAACTTTCGATCGCCCGTTCCATCATTTGCAACCGCTCTTGCGATCGAATCCGCTCGATCGCCGCGGCTAATACGTTGGCGATCGCTTCTACAAAATAAACGTCATCTTGACTGAATACCCGCCGCTGATTGGTGTGAACCCCCAAAACGCCCCAGGCCGGTGCAGAGGAAGTATTCGTCGATGCTGCGTGTCCCCAGTTTCTTTTCCCCAGTCCCCGATTGCCGGGAACGATGACTGTCACGCCACTGAATGCCCGGTGGTTGTGTAGCAGCGGCGACTCGCTAAAGCGCGTTTCCAGCCGCAAATCTTCGACAATCGTCGGTTGACCCACGAGCAATGTGTAACCTGCTTGCGATCGACTAGAAGCGGTAACAGTGGCGTTACCCACAAGTCCGGGCTGCCACCCCGCACCCGCTCGCAACAGAAAAGCATCACCTGAGGGCAGAAGTTCTAACAACTGGCAATAATCAACGTCCAGCGTTTGAACAATCAATATCGCTGCTTTGTCCATCAATGCCAACAAATCTGTTTCGACTAGGGCATGCTGTCCCAAGTAAGCGACGGCCGCTTGCTGGCGGGCCCGCAAGTGGATTGAGGTGAGTAATTCCTGCTCCTTGGTGGCAGCTAGCTTGCGCTCGGTAATGTCGCAAAACACCGACAGCACAGTTTTTTGCGACAGCAGTGTCAAATACCGCATCGATACAGTTGCCCAAAACAGCGTCCCGTCAACTTTTTTGAGGCGGACTTCTGTCTCGCGGACGTGTCCGTTGCGGGCGAGCTCTTGCAGCAGTTCTTGGCGCTCTGCGGGGTTGTTGTAGAGGATGGAGGCTGGTTCGCCGTCGATCGACTCCCGTGCCCCCAGGCCGAAAGCCTGACGGCATAAATCGTTGCTGTAAAGAATTTTGCCCTCAGCCACAGTGCTGACGATCATCGGCATCGGCATCGAATTGGCGATCGTCAGCAGCAATTCTTTGGTTCCTGGCAACTCTTCGTACAAGTCTGGCTTGGCGGCACAGCCCTGACAGTCTTCACCGTTTTCAGGGGTCAAACTTTCCATTTTTGAATCGATCCATTGAGCGGATAACTTTTTTAAACTTAGGGTAACGGACGATTTTCAGATGCAGAGGACGCTCGACAGTACCCCACTACATCAATCTTAACCAGAACAATGTCAATCTACGTCCCAAAACTGATCGAGAGGAGTTTGACATGGACTCCCAGTGGAGAGCGCATCTATCTTTGGTAGGAAAATCTACTGTTCCTGAAGTTGCATTAAATTTTCATGTATGGCTCAATAGGGTTCAGATAAGATAAGACGTACATTGAAAGCGCGTCTATACAAACGATGTCCGCCTCCGGGGACACCAGAGGATAATGTAATTTAATCAACCCAGGGTCTTCAACCCGCTGGGAGTGGGTTGTGTTCCTATAAAAGCGGTTTCAACCGCCCGGTCATCCGCAAACAACTACCCAAAACTATCCGAGGAGAGAGGAAAATGCTTGAATCTTACCGCCAACACGCTGCCGATCGCGCCGCATTGGGAATTCCACCGCTGCCGCTAGACGCCCAGCAAACGTCAGAACTCTGCGAATTACTCAAAAATCCGCCGCCGGGGGAAGAATCCGCCTTAATCGAATTATTGCGCGATCGTGTACCACCGGGCGTAGATAGTGCCGCCTACGTCAAAGCAGGTTTTCTGACCGGCATCGCCAAAGGCGAAATCCACAGCCCCCTAATTGCTCCCAAATGGGCAGTTTACCTGCTGGGGACAATGATGGGCGGTTACAACGTCCAATCTTTAATCGATTTGCTCAATCCTACTGCTGAAATCGCTATCCCCGCCACGGCAGCCCGCGCCTTGAGCAAAACGCTGTTAGTATTTGACGCTTTCCACGACATTCTCGCCCTGTCGGATACTAATCCCTACGCCAAGCAAGTAGTCGATTCTTGGGCCGATGCTGAGTGGTTTACCGGTCGCCCCGAACTAGCGGAAGCAATTACGGTAACAGTCTTCAAAGTGCCAGGAGAAACCAATACCGATGACTTGTCTCCCGCACCTCAGGCTACCACGCGGCCGGACATTCCCCTGCACGCTTTGGCAATGCTCGAAAGCAAGATGCCCGGATCTCTGGAAACGATCGCCCAATTAAAGCAAAAAGGTCATCCCGTAGCCTACGTTGGCGATGTTGTCGGCACCGGTTCCTCGCGGAAATCGGCGATTAACTCGGTGCTGTGGCACATTGGTAACGATATTCCGTTTGTACCCAACAAGCGCAACGGCGGTTATATTCTCGGAAGTGCGATCGCCCCGATTTTCTTCAATACCGCTGAAGATTCCGGTGCATTGCCGATCGAATGCGATGTCGCCCAAATGGAAACCGGCATGGTAATCACCATCCATCCCTACAAAGGCGAAATCACCAACGAAGCCGGAGAAATCATCTCCACCTTCACCCTCAAACCCGACACAATTCTCGACGAAGTGCGCGCCGGCGGCCGGATTCCGCTCTTAATTGGACGCACTTTAACCGATAAAGTTCGCGAAGCTTTAGGACTAGAAATCAGCCAGATTTTCACCCGCCCAACAGTACCCGCCGATACCGGAAAAGGCTTCACTTTAGCCCAAAAAATGGTAGGGAAAGCTTGCGGTTTAGGTGGCGTTCGTCCCGGCACATCTTGCGAACCATTAATGACCACAGTCGGTTCCCAAGATACCACCGGGCCCATGACTCGCGACGAATTAAAAGAACTAGCTTGTTTGGGATTTAGCGCCGATTTGGTAATTCAAAGTTTCTGCCACACCGCCGCCTATCCGAAACCAGTTGATGTCAAAACTCACCACGAATTACCCGATTTCATGGCACAGCGGGCAGGTATAGCTTTGCGGCCGGGAGACGGCATTATTCACTCTTGGCTGAACCGGATGTTGTTGCCGGATACAGTCGGAACTGGTGGCGATTCTCACACTCGTTTTCCTTTAGGAATTTCCTTCCCTGCGGGTTCGGGATTAGTAGCATTTGCTGCTGCTTTGGGCGTCATGCCTTTGGATATGCCAGAATCGGTCTTAGTCAGATTTAAAGGTGAATTGCAACCCGGAGTAACGCTGCGGGATGTTGTGAATGCCATTCCCTACGTAGCAATTCAAAAAGGTTTGCTGACAGTCTCGAAACAGAATAAGAAAAACGTCTTTTCTGGGCGGATTATGGAGATTGAAGGTTTGCCCGATTTAAAGGTCGAGCAGGCTTTTGAATTGACCGATGCCTCCGCCGAGCGTTCTTGCGCCGGATGCACCATTAAATTGAGCGTAGAGACTGTTTCTGAGTACATTCGTTCTAATGTCGCGCTGCTAAAAAACATGGTCGCGCGGGGCTATCAAGATGCGCGCACGATGATGCGCCGGGTGGCGAAAATGGAGGAATGGCTGGCGAATCCGGTGTTGCTGGAAGCGGATGCTGATGCTGAGTACGTGGAAATCATCGAAATCGATCTCAACGAAATTACAGAACCCATTGTGGCTGCGCCGAATGACCCGGATAATGTGAAGCTGTTGAGTGCGGTTGCGGGCGATCGGGTAGACGAAGTATTTGTCGGTTCCTGCATGACAAATATCGGTCACTACCGCGCCACTGCGAAGGTATTGGAAGGTTCAGGAGAAGTGAAAACTCGCCTATGGATTTGTCCGCCCACTCGCATGGACGAACAGCAACTGAAAGAAGAAGGTTATTACAGCATTTTTGGAGCCGCTGGAGCGCGCACAGAAATGCCGGGATGCAGTCTTTGTATGGGAAATCAAGCGCGGGTTAAAGATGCCACAACTGTATTTTCAACTTCGACTCGCAACTTCAACAACCGCATGGGCAAAGATGCACAAGTTTATCTCGGTTCGGCGGAATTAGCGGCTGTTTGTTCGCTGTTAGGTCGCATTCCCACAGTCGAAGAATACCACGAGATTGTCGCGAAAAAAATCAATCCTTTTGCTGGGGATTTGTATCGATATTTGAATTTCGATCAAATTGCTGGATTTGAGGATGAAGGACGAGTGATTGCTTTGGAAGATATGCCTCGAATTGAGGATATTTTGGGTATTCCTGAAGGTGTGTTGAGCAAGTAATTCAGTTGACAGTTGACAGTTGACAGTTGACAGTTGACTGTTGACTGTTGATTGTTGATTGTTGATTGTTGATTGTTGACTGTTGATTGTTGATTGTTGACTGTTGACTGTTGACTGTTGATTGTTGATTGTCAGCGAAGTCGAAGGGCTGACCGCTTGACAGCACTCGATCTGGAAGAAAGAGGATTGGAGAAATGAATAGTCAGATTTTAAGTTCTCCATACAATGATTCCGGCTTTAAACCAATTCTTTCTGGTAATATGAGCGAAGCTTACTGAGATGGTTATTTTGAACCGCAGATAAACGCAGATGAACGCAGATGAATGAATTTTATCTGCGTTCATCTGTGTTCATCCGCTTACATCTGCGGTTCAAAAAAATCCCAGAATCTGGATCAATCATCCCCCGCCTTTTGTTTACAATATAAGTAGGGGGGGGTTCACCAACAATCTCTAATTCCCATCCATGATATCGCTCGACTCGCCGATTCACATAAATCTGAGAATGGTATAAGGTTCGTAGTGTGGACTTTAGTCCGCAATAAGAGCGGACTAAAGTCCACACTACGAACCATTTTTGTTATGGTCATACCATGATGTGATTCTGGCGGCTCAAGCAATATTGGAAGCAAATGCAGGGAATGAAGTTGTAATTGTTACTACAAATGTGGGGCATTTGTCTCAGTTTGTGGATGCTCGCGAATGGCGATTAATTTCATAAACCTGGATTGTTGACAGAAAAACTTCAGCCAAAGCCCGATCGCACTTACCTTTTGATATACTTTCAACTACAGATATTTTTACAGATACCGTTAGCGAGATCAACAGCATGGTGGCAGAAACAGCGGACACAATCGAAAAAACCGACGATCGCACGCAAACCCGGTTTTGGGGTAAAGTTACAGTCATAGACGCAGGCGATCGTTACAAGATCAATCGCATCGAAGTCAAACCGGGACACCACATCCGCACCCAAATGCACTATCACCGCAGCGAGCACTGGGTTGTCGTCTCCGGTACCGCTAAAGTAATCTGCGATGATAAAGAGACGATTCTCATGCAGAAACAGTCCACCTATGTGCCGATGAATACCGCTCACCGCGTGGAAAACCCCGGCGTCATTCCCCTAGTGATGATTGAAATCCAAAATGGCGAATACCTCGGAGAGGATGACATTATCCGTTTCCCGCAAGATGCTGAGGACGAAGATTGAGCCGCACCAGCTTAACCAAAAAGTAAAATTACAGGCAATTAAAATTATAGGGGCAATTTCTGAAATTGCCCCTACACGATTATATTAAGGTTGTTAAACACGATAGTGTGATATAGCAATTGGCGATCGTCCTAAGGCAAAGCTGCGTTTTTCAAATCTACATTTGCCATATTGGCATCTTTCAAATTAGCCCCAGTCAAGTCCGAACCGTTCAAATTAGCACCAGTCAAATTAGCACCAGTCAAATTAGCATCCCGCAAGTTGACCCCCTGCACGTCGATTCCCGACAAACTGCCGCCCCGCAGGCTGACATTAGCTAGATTCGATACAGACTGGCGAGCATTTCTCAAGTTGGCACCTGCCAAATTAGCACTTTCTAAATTAGCGCCCACTAAATTAGCGCTGGTGAGGTTCGTATTTTTCAAACTAGCAATTACTAAACCCGCCAGACTCAGGTTAGCGCGAGTAAAATCAGCACTCTCCAAATTTGCTCCGTGCATTTTAGCTGCAATTAGACTCGCACCTGGCAATTTAGCTTGTTTCAGATTTGCTTGTTTCAGATTTGCTTCGTTCAAATTGGCACCGCTCAAATTGGCACCGCTCAAATTGGCACCGCTCAAATTGGCACCGCTGAGATTCATACCAGAAAGCTGCGCTCCTGTCAAGTCACAACCAGTACAATTTTTAGTTTCTAATAGCTGCTTGACGTGTGATACGTTTTCTGCTTTGACTCCTGAAGCAAAACCGATCGCAATTAGCAGCCCTGTTGTTGTTAAAATTCCAAATTTCATATACTCACCCTCAGCGATATCTCTCTCTACTAATAATATCCAACATTTTTAGAGAGAGTGGGGTGATCGGTCTCTTCGATAAACTGTGACAATCATCACCCTATTGTGCACAAAAGATGATAGAATTATTGACGTTTCAACTACCCAAATCTCTTGTAAACAATTATTGCTTTTTCAGGAACCAAAAGGGGAAGGATTGCGTCGGTTCTAGACGGACACCCGTGATGCTGTTCTGAGCAAAAGTATAGTCCTTATCCTGCCAAAGGGGGATGAAAGGTACATCTTGACCTAGTATGTCTTGAATTTCGGCAAACAAAGCTTTGCGGGTTTGAGGGTTTGCTTCTTGGCGCTGCTTGGCAATCAGTTGATTTACCCGATCGTTATAATAAAACGAACCCTGCCCCTGACTGGCACCCTTCTCGCACCCGCCGGCCGCCGAACCCGTCGCACAATCCAAAAACGGCTGAATGTAATTGTCAGCGTCGAAAAAGTCAGCGTACCAATCCACTAACACCGCAGGATAAATCCCCTTCTCTATATTCTGAAACAAAGTCGGAGATTCAACGCTATTAACTTCCACCTGCATGATCCCGTCCATTTTGAGTTGCGCCAAAGCTTTGATCGTGCTCGCCACTAAAGCGCGTTTCGTGGAACCAGAAGGATGCCAGATTTGGAAAACAAACGGATTAGCCGCCGAATATCCCGCTTTTGTTAACAATTCCTTGGCTTTGGTCATGTTGGCGTCGCCGTACATTTCTTTAAATACAGGCTTGTTAACGTCGAAGGTTGTGGGAATCAGGCTGTACAGCGGCTGCGCTTGTCCTCGGAGGACGCGATCGTTAATTAATGGCCGATCCATCGCCGCAGCGATCGCCTGTCTGACTTCCAACTTATCCAGCGGTTGAGACTTCATGTTCAGCGTCATATAACTAACTGTACTGCTCTCCCCCGCGATTTCCTGCCATTTTCCTTTTTTCGCTCCCTCGTCCAAGCTACGAACTTGATCCGCATCCAGAGACAAATAAGCTACATCGATCGCCCCAGTCCGAAAAGTATTAAACAAATTTGAAGAACTCGAAAGCAGCAAAATGTCAATACCTTTATTGACTGATTTTTCCCCCCAATACTTATCAAATGCGTCAAACTTCAGAGAATCGCTACCGTACTTCGCCAACTTGTAGCGTCCAGTTCCTACAAAGGTATCCGGTTTAAATTTACCGTCCCCAATCTGGTAAGCTTTCGGAGAAATGGGACAAAGACCGGCAAATGTCAGCAGGGAAGGAAAAGCAGCAAAAGGCTTTTTGAGTTGAAAAGTTAATTCGTATTCGCCCGTCGCTTTCACCGATTCTACTGCGTCGCCCAACAAGAAACTCGGACGGCCGCCATTTTTGATAAACCGCTGCAACGAAAATTCCATTGCTGTGGCGTTAAACGGTGTGTCGTCGTGAAAAATCACGCCTTGACGCAGGGGAATTGTATATGTCAATCCGTCCTTGCTAACTTTTGGCATTGCTGTCGCCAAGTGGGGAATTAACTTTGTCGTTCCCGACTCGTAGGTGTAGAGAGTGTCGCCCAAATTTCGCAGCAGTTCCCCTGAGATGGTTTCGTAAGCGTCCGCAGGGTCGATCGTCCGCAACTTCAATGTTGTGC
Organism: Microcoleus sp. bin38.metabat.b11b12b14.051; assembly: GCF_013299165.1. NCBI lineage: Bacteria > Bacillati > Cyanobacteriota > Cyanophyceae > Oscillatoriales > Microcoleaceae > Microcoleus > Microcoleus sp. bin38.metabat.b11b12b14.051. The sequence continues at coordinate 181,416 of NZ_JAAFKD010000010.1, read as the reverse complement.
CAATTGTAATGCGATCGTTGTTGGGCGAATTGGGCGAATTGGGCGATCGAGAAGCGGACTGTCCGCAACTTGCCGTTAACAAGCAGCACAGGCAGAACAGAGCTATAATTTTGATCGCTGAAGGTTTTATAGATATTCTCGACTGCCACTTGTTGATTCCCATCATCTTTTCTAGACACTCCAAATTAGTAATTATATTATCAGGACTTACGTACTTTTAAAGTAGAAACCGGGTTTCTTGGTAGATAGTCTGTGGCAAAACCTCCCAAGCAGCAGCTTATCGCTTCGGGTTGTCTCGAAATCATAATTTTCGACGGCAAGTGCGAGTCAGGCGATCGATATAATTCAGATCTAAGCGGATATGACTACTGACTAATGACCACTGACCACTGACCACTGACCACTGACCACTGACCAATGACCACCCTTCGACTTCGCTCTTCGGGCGAGATGACCAATGACCACTGACCAATGACCACCCTTCGACTTCGCTCTTCGGCGAGATGACCAATGACCAATGACCAATGACCACCCTTCGACTTCGCTCTTCGGGCGAGATGACTAATGACTAAATTCCCTTGAGGAGCGATCGCCAATCCCGACAGCGTTTTAGATAAATACGAGCTACGGGATCGTTCGGATTTGTCCGCAAACACTCTTCAAACAATTTTCCCGCTTCTCGAAACTGTTTGCGATCGCACAGTAACATAGCTTCAGTATATACAGACAAATTTGCCAGCTTTGCCGCCCGAATATCCGGCGGATCGGCATCAAACACCTCATAGACTATGACATATTCAGATTTTCCTTTTACCTGTACTTTATCGACAATCCTAATAGCATAATCAGCCGGATTGCGTAACCGCTCCAAAGTCTGCTGAGAAATTAACAGAGGTACACCGTAATCTTTAGTCAATCCTTCAATCCGAGAAGCCAAGTTAACAGCATCACTAATCACGGTACTGTCCATCCGGCCATCGCCACCCACTGTCCCCAGCATCAAAGAACCAGAATTGATCCCAATGCCAATTTCAATCGGGATGTAGCCAATAGTTACACGGTGTTCGTTGTAAGCAGTCAAGATATTTAACATTTCAATACCAGCTTTCACTGCATCATCTGCACCGTCGCCAAACAGAGCCATAATTGCATCGCCAATATATTTGTCAATAAACCCCTGATTTCTAGCAATAGCGGGCTCCATTCGCGACAGATAAGCATTGATAAAATTAAAATTTTCTTGGGGCGTCATAGTTTCTGAAAGCGTTGTGAAATCGCGGATATCCGCAAACAGCACCGACATTTCCTTCTGCACCTGGTCGCCCAAATTGACATCTATAATACTTTCATATCCCAGCAAGAACAAAAATTGGTGTGGCACAAATCGCCCGTAAGCATCAGTTAATTCAGATTCGGCATCCAGGGATTTTTCCAAATTTTTAGTCGAATCGAATAGTTCCTTAATCAGCTTTTGGCGCTCAGTTTCAGCTTGTTTGCGTTGCGTTATTTCTTGAAAAACTGCGATCGCAAAAGCAACTTTACCGCCTTCACAAATGGGTCTTCCCCAAATTTCTAAAGGAATTTTATTACCGGAACGATGAATTTCTAGATCGTCAGCAGTCGCGTTTTCGCCTCTCAAAGCTCGAACGATCGGCAAATTCTCGAAAGGGTAAATCTTATCAGTTCCCGCGACATAAATTTGATAAACTTCTGACAAATCCTCAACTTTGTTTAACGTTAAAACACCCTGACCGAACAACTGCTGTCCGGCGTGATTGATGTAGTAAGGTTTGCCTTGAGAATCGAGCACGGCCACGCCTACGGGAATCGCTTCCAGAAATTGAGCCAGCTTGATTTCGCCTTCGCGCACCGCCTGCAATGCCCGATAGCGCAGCTCGCTTTCCACCGTATCGGAATGTTCCGCAGTAGTTTCCAGCAAGATTTCCAGATCCGCTTTTTCCTCCTTCAAGTCTTCCACTTGCTGGCGCAATCTTTCTATCTCTAAAAGTAGCTGTTCTCTAGATGGTTGTTCTTCCAGCATAACCCGAGAATTTGCGCCTCAACTAACAGAAAATTGCTCAACATCCTGCACTCTAAAAGTCATCATTTCTATATTAATTCCAACTGTAAAGCAGGCATCAGTCGCTGCAAATTCTTCAAAGATTTACTTTGCCAAGCTATGCGTTGAGAGCCTTGTACTGCCATTTGCACCCGAGCTTTTTTGCGCACCTCGATAATAAATTTTGACAGCATATTGATGCCAGAACTGTTCAAAAATTCTAACTGCTGCACATTGAGGGTAATTTTCGCCTGCTCCACGTCGGCTACCTCACCCAGCAACTGCACTATCGGCGCGTACTCCCTAGGCCCGCTCAGCCTGAGAGAGCCAACAAAACTCACTGTTGCCGTTGCTGGATCGTAACAGATCCGGTAATCTTGTGTTTTAATTTCCATTTCCACCAAAAAAAGTCCCTTAGATATTATCGATCGCCACGCTCGACCTATACTCTCAATCGCACCATAGTTGTCACCGCAATAATTTCCGGATCTGTTTGCACGGTTTTGAACTTCCAGCCTAGTTTGGCTGTATAATCGTTGAGCATCGTCAGCAAGCCCAATCCAGAAGCGCTACAACTTTCGTCAGCAGCATTTTTTTCCAACTGCTGAATGTACAGCTCGCTAGGGTCGCAGGTCAGCAACTGCTCAATGTAAGCCTGAAACTTGCCGATAGATGACCGAGAAATGCTATTAGCAACTGAAAAAATTACTCCATCGCTCAGTAATTGCAGTTTAATGTCGATCGGGTAATCCGAAGCTTCATCATTAAACTTCATCGCATTCTCTAATAACTCGTTAGCAATGTAGCTAACAGCACTTTTAATTTCGGCTTGTCTGTTAATTGTCGAGGGTTCGTCTTCGTTTCCAGGGAAAAAAGTCGTCAAGTAGTCAGCCAGAAAATCAGCCGACAAACCGTTGTTCCGCCACCGCTGCTTGAGGGGTAACGAACTCGGAGAAAATCCAATTATCAAGTATTCTGCGCTAGGTGACTGCTCGATAAAATCGCCGAAAGTCTGAATCATATCGATATTAAAGGTAAAGGTAGAATTCGGAACACATAATTTATTTTTAACTTGAGAGTTAAAATTTAATTAGCTATTTTTGTTTGAGTACCAGCAATGTGATGTCATCAAAAACTTTTTGTTCGCCAATGTGCGATCGCACGTCCTCAATTACACCCTGCCTAATTTCTGCCGCAGTTCCCTGCCAATTAATCTGTATTACCTCAATTAACCTATCTAACCCGTAAAGCACTTGCTCCATATTTTCAGCTTCCGTAATCCCGTCAGTGTACAACACTACCACATCTCCCGAATGCAACTGCACAACGGTTTCAGCAACAAATTCAGCAATATCTGCATCCAGCCCGATCGGGAAACCCAAATCGATCGTATCAAACCGCTCGACAGAACCGTTAGAACGCACCACAATCATTTCTTCGTGCTGGCCGCTCAACTTCAGCATACCCTCGTGATAATCTAGCAAAGCAAGGCTGGCATTTTTATCGCATTTCATCCGCTGCACATTATCATAAATTGCACTGTTAATAGCGGTTAAAAATTTCACCGCATCGGGTTCGTTGTAAGCGAGCAAAGTTCGGACAGCCGTTTGAACCATAATCATTAAAACGCCACTTTCCAATCCGTGTCCCGTCACATCGCCAATCCCAATTTTTACTCTACCTTCGTGCTGGAGTACGTCGTAATAGTCACCGCCTACTTCATCAGCAGCCTCCATAAATCCCGCAATATCTAAGCCTACAACTTCCTTCAGTTCCCGATCTTTCGGTAGCAGCATCTGCTGAATCTTGCGAGTGACATCTAGTTCGGCACTCATCCGCATATTTTCGGCTTTTAGGCGATCGTTGAGAACCGTAATTTCTTGGTTTGCACCAACCAAGGCATCGGCAATATTGTTGAACGCACCTACAACTTGCCCGAGTTCATCTCTATTATCCAAAATAATTTTATGGTCTAGATTGCCACTTGCCATTTTTTTTGACGCTTCATCAAGCACAAAAACAGTTTGCATAACTGACCGATAAAAAGACCAAAATAAATAAATCACTAGCACCAATATTATTAACACAAAAACAGCAATTATGCGTTTTCTAGCAACAAAACTATCAATTCGTTTTTGCAGGAGAAAGTCTAACTCATTGACACTTTTGTCCCACAGTTCAAAACTTGAGTTGAGAACTCGCTGGCTGCCATCGAGATAGGCGTAATATTCCACTACTGCTGTGGGATCAATTAGTTTATCTAGTTGCCCGGTTAGTTGCTCAACTACGGAGTTGAATTGAGTTAAATGCTGGCTTAATTTCGGTCGCAGGTTGCCCTGAGGATTATTGCTAAATCCTACCTCCATATTGATTGCTAAATCCTGATTGAATTCTCTCAATTTCCCCGCTAAAGTAATCAGTTTGGCTCTTTCATCAGGTGTGGCATCGGAACGCAAACTACTTTTGCCAGAAATTAGCCTAATCTCTGACAAGATTTTTTGCATTTGTGGAAGCTTCAGCAAAGTAGCATCCATCAAATAATAGGTATCTAAATCGGGGTCTAATATTAGATTGGAAGTATCGCCGATGTGAGCGCTCAATCTATCAATATCTAATCCTAGTTTATTATAGACAACATCGTAAGTTTCTAGACTCCACTGGTTGCGACGGAGTTGAAAATCTTGCCATTTCTGATAAATACTATTAAATTGATTCTGGGAAATTAGAGTTATTCCTAACTGGCGATCCGTATTGGCCAGGGCTTGAAATTCAGCGTCGATCTTAGCTTCTAAATTTTTGCTATAATCTACATTGTTTGAATTTAAATTTAAGCCCTGATAATTTAATAATTGAAGTTGTGGTATGTATTGCCTCAACTGGCGCAGCGGGCGCAGGTATTGATTGCCGTAGATTTCTTTTTGGGCAAAATCTACCCTGGTGTTTATTTCGGAAATCAGCAGGTACATGACCAAAGTTAACGGCATGGCAAATAGAAAACCGATCAAGATAAACTTTTGAGGATACGTCAGTCGATTCATTAAATGGATTCCGAGGGATTTTTTGTTCATAAATGATACATTTAAATGAATTGTACTAAAAAAGTAGCGATCGCTACCAAAAATTAATCCGCTCGAAAACAGATAGAAGCCCCCGCAGGGTTGTGGTGCAGAATTCAAAATCTCAGAATCAAGTTATAGTCCCAGATGTACTGCGCTGGAAATAAATCTCAAATCTTCAATGTGAAAATCGACTGACGGACGATCGCTCTTGAAAATCAGAATGCTAAAATTACTCAACGGTCACTTGCTTAATATTTAAAGCATTCCTGTCCTCTAGCAACAGATTGTGTGGCATCCCTCATGCCTCACCCGCTCAGGTCGCATTTTACAGTCTAAAACAGCTTTAGTAGTTTTTGGGCGGTGAATAGTCATTTTTACTGAGGCTCTCGACCAGAATCAGATTTTTTTAAGAATATTTACTTAACCCGATTTTTTTTTTGATACTTATAAACTAAGATTCTGTTGACGCTTGACAGAAAAGCGGGTCGTTGGGTTGACAGGGGCCTCTATCTGGAAGGAAGAAGATTGTAGTAATGAATAGTCTGCTTTTAATTTATCCCTAAAAGGTAGAGGCTTTAAACCAATTATTTCTGCTAAAAATTAAGTAATAGGTGGAAGGGTGCAAGTTTCCTGAAATATAAGTGTGGGCAGCGAGTATACAATACTTGTGCCGCACGACTCACTAAAGTGGGTTGTGCACAAAGGAACAAACAGCACGACTCAGCAGTGTATAAATAAATATCATCTGCATTTGAGCGATCGCTCTCGATCGCGCCAGAGTGTAAAGTGAGGTAGAGGGCGTAAGATGAAACCAATCTCCGAAAATAACTCTCAAAACAATCAAAACAGAAATCAAAAGCAGCCAAATCCTGTAATCTTGGCTTTGGTGCTGACAGGAATTCTCGCGTGGGAAATGTATCCGGCGCTAATCCACACCGCAGCCGCTAACGCGGGCGCTGTCAAACATTCCCTCGCCCAGTGGGAAAGTCTACAGCAGCCAACCGGGCCGCAATTGGCCCCTGAAACGGTGCAAAAAACCATCAACTCCCGATTGGCTATCAACAGTCTGGCTTCGGAATCGGGCAATTTTTTGGCACAGACTACGCGCCAAAATCCCCCCAACCAATTACCAGCAACCGTAGCAGCAGCGGTTCGCCAAGACTTGTCCCGCCAAACTGGGATTGCTGCTGGTAAGTTGAAAGTTACTGAATCGAGCCGCCAAAGTTGGCCCAATAGTTGTTTGGGACTGGCGCAAGCGGAGGAAATTTGCGCCCAAATGTTTGTCGAAGGTTGGCGAGTGGTGCTTTCTGACGGCAGTCAAACTTGGGTTTACCGTACTAATATTAGGGGCAATGTGTTGCGTTTGGAAAAGAAAGTTAGTTAGTTAGTTAGGGGAATTTGAGCTTGTGAAATCAAAAGTGAATGTGCTTGTGGAACAGGCTTTCTGGCCTGTTCCACAAGCACAGGCTTTCTGGCCTGTTCCACAAATAGTAAATTTTATTGGATTTTTTGGTGGGGCGGGCTTTGAGGCTGCCCCTTAGCTTAATTCTGAAGTTTTTTTCTTTCGATGATGCCGCCGCCTAAGAGCACATCTGAGTCATACCAAACTGCTGCTTGTCCGGGGGTAATGCTCAACTGCGGTTCGTCAAAAATTACCTTGACTCTGGTACCGCTGCCCTTGGAGTCGGCTTCGGATGGTTCGACAGGAATAATTGTAGCGGGGACGGGTTGCGATCGATAGCGAATCTGTACAGAAGCCCGAATCGGAGCGGCAGGCTCTGCCACAGAAACCCAATTTACTTTCTGAACCATGAACTCAGATTCTACCGCCAACTGGCGATCGCCCACAATCACCCGATTAGCACCAGCATCAAGTTCAATTACATACAGCGGTTCCGGTGCAGCAATCCCGAGTCCCTTGCGCTGGCCGATGGTGTAGTGGTGCACGCCGTCGTGCTGTCCGAGTACGCGGCCGGCCTTATCTACAATGTCACCCTTTTGCGGCGCAATGTACTTGTCCAGAAAAGCCCGCATCGAACCGTTACTTTCCACCAAGCACAAATCTTGACTTTCCGGCTTGTCAGCGGTGCTCAAGCCAAATTCCGCCGCAATTCTGCGAGTTTCAGTCTTGGTGATTTCCCCCAAAGGAAACTCCGTACCAGCCAGCAAATCCTGTGTTAAATCGTACAAGAAATAAGATTGATCTTTCGCAGGGTCGATCGCCCGCAGCAACTGATAGCGATCCGTAGCAGTATCATAAGTAATGCGAGCGTAGTGTCCCGTAGCAATCTTTTCAATACCCAGGTCTTCGCGAGCATACTTAAGCATCGGCCCGAACTTGACAGTTTTATTGCACTGCGAACAAGGCAGAGGCGTCACTCCAGCACTGTAACCGTCCACCAAAAAATCTACAATACTTGCCTTAAAGACTTCACGGCTGTCAACAATGTGGTGAGGAACGCCCAAATCTTCGCAAATTTTAGCGGCATCGACCATTCCCTCAGAGCAGCACTGACCTTTACCTTTCATCAACCACAGCGTTAAACCCACCACTTCATAGCCCTGATGGTGTAAAATTGCGGCTGCTGCGGAACTATCGACCCCGCCGGAGAGGCCTACGACAATCTTGTTCATGGTTCGGAAATAAATTGCTATTTTACTGTTTTAGTGTTACGCAAGTTCGATCGATCTAATTTATTATACCACAAAGATACTACAAATAAGACCGGGCGGTTGAAACCGCGTCTATACAAACGAAACCCACCTCCGTGGGTTGAAGACTGAGCGGTTAAAATCAAAAATACTACAAAGAAGACCCGGCGGTTGAAACCGCGTCTATACAAACGAAACCCACCTCCGTGGGTTGAAGACTGAGCGGTTAAAATTGCGTTTCTATGTTTTTGCTCTTACCTACTTAGCTAAAAGTTTATCACTAATTATGACTATTCAAATGACTATTCAAAAATTTGTTGTCACCGCCGACCAAATGCGGCAAATAGAAACAAGAATCTTTGCTGCGGGAATGCCCCAAGCCGCTTTAATGGAAAAAGTCGCGCACCTGATTGCTAGACGCATTCAGGAGCTTTTGAAGGAAGAGGGAAGTTTGGCAACGGATTTAACAGATAGAAGGAAAAGGGGGAAAAGGGAAAAAATTCTTAATTCTCAATTGCCTGTTATTGGCGTATTGGTTGGGCCTGGACATAACGGCGGTGATGCTTTGGTGGTGGCTCGCGAATTGCACTTTCAAGGATTCCCAGTAGTTATTTACTGCCCGTTTTCTAAAGTTAAAGAACTCACAAAAAGTCACGCTGATTATGCGTATTATTTAAATATTCCATTTTTTGACAGAGTTGAACTACTGAAAAACTGCAACTTGCTCATTGACGGTTTATTTGGCTTTGGATTAGAACGAGAAATTACTAATCCCACAGCCGCCGCTATTGACCAAATAAATAATTTAAACATACCCATTTTTAGTATAGACATTCCGTCGGGAATTCATACAGATACCGGAGAAGTTTTGGGGACGGCAATCCGGGCAAAACATACATTGTGTTTGGGTTTGTGGAAAATGGCATTTCTGCAAGACAGAGCCTTAGAATATATCGGTACGTCAGAATTAATTGATTTTGATATTCCAACAGCAGATATCGCAGCGATATTGGGCGATTTGCCATCAATACAACGCATTACTAAATCATCGGCTATTCAGCATTTACCATTACCCCGATCGCCAATTTCGCACAAATACACTAACGGTCACTTACTAATTATTGCAGGTTCCCGCCGCTACAGCGGAGCAGCCATTTTATCGGCATTGGGAGCAAGGGCTAGCGGTGTGGGAATGCTGTCAATTGCTGTTCCTGAGTCGATTAAACCGATGTTGAGCAGTCATTTGCCAGAAGCCTTAGTTATCGGATGTCCTGAAACTCCCAGCGGTGGAATTAAGGAGTTGCCGGTAGCAATTGATTTGGGTTCCTATGATGCGATCGCCACAGGCCCAGGTCTGACATTGGAAGCAGCCCTCGTTGTAGAATCTGTACTGGAGTGCGATCGACCTTTAGTTCTCGATGCCGACGGTTTAAATATTCTCGCTCAACTCGGCACAGTCCCGATTTTGTCGCAACGCCGAGCACTGACAATTATCACGCCTCATCCGGGCGAATTTAAGCGTTTGTTTCCCGAATTAGCAGAGGAAATCGGCGCCGATCGAATTGCCGCAACTCAAGCAGCGGCCCAGCTTTGCGGTGCAGTGGTATTGCTCAAAGGAGCCAAAGTTTGCATTTCTTGGAGCGATCGGGGCGATTCCCTACGGGATAGCTACGCTTCACGTACCATCACCTATCTCAATCCAGAAAGCACCCCAGCCCTCGCCAGAGGTGGCAGCGGCGATGTTCTGACGGGTTTGTTAGGGGGACTGTTGGCAAGTGCGGGCGATCGGCATCCAGCCCCCGAATCAGTTGCAGCAACAGCCGTTTGGTGGCACGCCAAAGCCGGAATCATGGCCGCCAAAGAGCGGACAGAATTAGGTGTAGATGCCTTTACGTTGACACAGTATTTAATTCCTACATTGCGAGAATTTTAAGTGCGATGTCCGGTAGCTCGATCGGAATAACTAAGGAATGAGAATTAAATAACTTCCACAAGTTTGTGGGACGGGCGGGACGCCCATCCCACAATAACAATTAAAATTGTAAGTTATTTAATTCGCAATAAATAAGGTTCGTAGTGCGGACTTCAGTCCGCCAATTGAGTTCGTAGTGCGGACTTCAGTCCGCTCTCATGCGGAAGACAGAAGCCCGCACAGATCCGTTTTTGTGATGTTAATCGACCAGACATGATATCACTCAAATGAGTGACACTCAAATGAGTGACACTCAAAAAAGTGACTGTGCAGTCATAAATCCTATCAGTTATACCTGAAATATCAAAGACAAAAACTTAAATATTCAAAGGAATCACATTATGTACACCGAAGAAAGAATCATGAACAATGAAACTCTATCTCTCCCCGCCGATACTACAGCTCAATCAACTTTTGCAGTTGGTCTGACGACGGGACTAAACAAACCCACTTTACAAATGGGTTCAACAGGTCAAGCTGTCATAGAACTACAACAGCTTCTATTTCATTGGCAATATTATTTCGGCCCTTTCGATGGTAATTTCACCCTCGCAGTTAAAAACGCCGTCATAGCCTATCAACACCGCGTCTTCTTACTTGAAGATGGGATTGTCGGTTCCCTGACTTGGCAAGCACTGTACTCTGGTGCACCTGTGAATATGCCGATTCTGATGAATGGCAGTTCTGGTAATGCAGTAAAAATTGTTCAGAAAGTCCTGAAATTGAACGGATACTATTTCGGTACGATTGACGGATTATTCGGGCCAATGACCAGAGTAGCAGTGATTCAATTCCAAACAGATAAGGCTTTACCAGCCGATGGAATTGTTGGGAAAAGAACTTGGCACGCTCTCAGCAAATTACCACACTAATAACTGCTGGCATTCCTAGGAATTACGCTTTCACTACAAGCCTGTAGGGTGTGCTTAGCAAGCACCTTACAGGCTTGTATAGCAGTTGACAGTTGACAGTGGACAGCTTGCCCCGAGCGAAGTCGAGGGGTTGACAGTTGCATAACGAGAATCAAACCATTGATGCTTGATGGTATCAGCTCTATTCATCAGGTTAGTTATGTCCTCAGCGATGTGGCGGTTGCTGCTCCTGGGAGTGTGCACAGAACACCTAACTCATTAACGGTTAACAACTTCGCTAACTCAAATGAGTGACACTCAAGTGAGTGACACTCGAAAAAGTGACTGTGCAGTCATCAAGCCTACCAGTTATACCTGAAATATCCAAGACCAGAACTTAACTCTTGAAAGGAATCAGATTATGTATACCGAAGAAATAACCACGAACAATGAAACTCTGGCTCTCGCGGCCGATCCTAATGCTGGGCAAAAGCTAGAATTTGCTGAAGCATCTAGAGTTATTAAACCCACTTTGCGACGCGGTTCTACAGGTCAATCTGTCAAGGAACTGCAACAGCTTCTATTTCATTGGCAATATTATTTCGGTCTGATTGATGGTATTTTCAGCGTCTATGTTGAAAGTGCCGTTAAACAATATCAACACCGCGTCTTTTTACCTGAAGATGGGATTGTGGGTTCTCTAACCTGGCAAGCACTATACTCTGGTGCACCTATTAAGCCGATTCTGATGATTGGTAGTTCAGGTGATGATGTCAAAATTGTTCAGAATGTCTTGAAATTGAATGGATACTATTTCGGTGTAGTTGATGGATTCTTCGGGCCGATGACAAAAGTAGCAGTGATTCAGTTCCAAACGGCTAAAGGTTTACCAGCCGATGGAATTGTCGGGGCGAGAACTTGGCACGCTCTGAGCAACTTACCGCATTAATCACACTTAAAATCGTTATCCTTAAGTAGGGACATGGCAATGCAATGTCCCTACTTCTCGTTGATGGAAATGCTGCGTGCGGGAAGCGCGATCGCAAATTCGGTTCCCCTTCCCGGCGATGAAAAACATTCTAAGCTTCCCCTGTGTTTTTTGGTAATTATATCGTGACAAATCGGCAATCCCAATCCGGTGCCTTTGCCTTCTGCTTTAGTTGTAAAGAATGGCGTAAACAATTTTTCTTTGATATGTTTTGACATCCCAATTCCATTGTCAGCTATCCGAATCTTGACTAGACGATTTGTCTGTTTTCCGCTGCTGTGGGCAACAGAGGTAGAAATTGTAATCAGATTGGGGTTGCTCTCAATCTGTTTGTATGTTTTGCCAAAATTAGATTCTTCCAGAGCATCGATCGCATTAGCGAGCAAATTCATAAATACCTGATTTAGTTGTCCCGGATAGCATTCAATGTTAGGCAATTCTCCGTAATTTTTGAGGACTTTAATCATCGGGCGAGCGCTCGAAGCTTTTAACCTATGCGACAAAATCATTAATGTGGTATCAATTCCTTCGTGAATATTTGCGGATTTTTTCTCAATCCCGTCGGTACGCGAGTAATTTCGTAAAGATTGCATGATGTCGCGGATGCGATCGGTTCCCAATTTCATCGACTCAATCATCTTCGGCAAATCTTCTACTAAATATTCAAATTCAATGGCTTCTATTTTATCTAAAACTGCTTCTCCCGGCTCGGGAAAGTTGTCTTGATAAACCTGGACTAAATTTATTAAATCACTAATATAGTCTTTGGCATGATGCAAGTTGCCAGAAATAAAGCTAACGGGATTATTCACTTCGTGCGCTACTCCAGCCACCAGTTGTCCGAGTTGCGAGATTTTTTCGGTTTGAACTAATTGTGATTGAGTTTGTTGGAGTTTAACAAGTATTACTTCTAAATCTTCAGCTTTTTGTCTCAATTCAGCTTCCGATGTTTGCAGAGCTATTTCGGCGCACTTGCGATCGCTAATATCGCGATTAATTACCAGGGCGTGGGGTTGGCCCTCGTACTCAAAAAAGTTAGATTTTATCTCAACATCGCACAGCGTACCGTCTTTTTTCTGTATGACAATTTGACTGTTAAATTGTTGGCATTTTCTCATAGTTTGTTGCCATTCGGCAAATAAATACAAATACTCTGGGAGAACATAATCTGGCGGAGTTAACTGCACAAACTCTTCCTGAGAATAACCATAAATTTGACAGAATGCTGGGTTAGTTGCGATGACTTTACCAGTCTTCAAATCTACCAGCGAAAGTCCGTCTGCTACCGCCTCAAATATGTTGCGGTATTGTTGTTCTTTTTGGACGAGTTCGACTTGAAACTGTTGCAGGTTTTCGAGAGATTCAGTCAATTGGCGAGATTTGTGTTGTTCGCGGGCGTAGAGGCGGGCGTTTTCAATGGCGATCGCCGCTTGTGTCGTTAAAAGTTGCAACAGTTCCAGCCGATCGCGCGTAAATGCTCCACTCGCCAGATTATTCTCTAAATACACAATGCCGATCAACTTACTTTGATACAAAATCGGCGCGCATAAAACCGATTTTGGTTGGCAATTTTGAATATAAGCATCCGCTTGGTAAATTGTTTCTCGACTTGCATCGCTTAACACCAAAGGCTGCTGACTTATCGCAACATACTTGACGACAGAAATAGGAAGATCGCAGCTATCTTCCACCAGCCTTGACTCCTGAAATGTTGCAGAGTCATGGTGGTTAGTATCCGAAACTTCCACAAACAATTTCCCGCCTCGTTCTAAAATAATACAGCCTTGCTGTGCGCCCGCATTTTCTAAGATAATATGGAGCAGTTTTTTGAGCAACTTTTCTAAAACAATTTCACTATAAATTGCTTGAGAAGCTTTGATTACTGTTGCTACATCCAAGATATTAGTATGACTAGACGTACTCGCAGTTAAAGTTACAGCAATCCGCGACTCTACAGCTTCCGGAAATAAATTACTATAGTATTGTTCGAGTTGACGGACTTTCGCTGTGGCGCCCCACTGGAGATAGCCAAGTCTGGCATCGTTGAGATAATTCTTCACGAAAATCAGCCGATTTTGCGATAAATAAAATCTCGCTGCTAATTCGTTAACGAGTGCAGAATCTTGAATGAAGCGATTTTGTATTGCCAGGGCGATCGCACTATCGTAGCATTCTGACGCCTCATAGTTTTGTCCCGACAACCGCGCCACTTCCGCCCGGATGGCTAAATATTTGTGCTGGTAATTCGCAGGGCAGTTTTTCGCAAATTCTCGGAGCTTCTCCAGGTCAATATTGAGCTGTTCTAGGTAGATTTGGCGATCGCACTCGCTGGCATTTGTACAAGCAGCAGCCAGGGCTATAGCGCGGTGGAAGCGAAAAACCGGATTCAGAAAACCACCAGTAGCAAATACCAAAAATTCAGCACCAATATTAGCATATTCTAGTGCTCGATCGACCTCCCCAAACCAATTCGCCACGGTTAGTCTGTAGAGATAAACTAAAAAAGAAGCCCCCAAATCTGCCGAGGCTTCAGCAAATTCTAAAAGCGACTGTTCATCGATGAAACTTGGCGGATTGACCGCAGTATCCGCAGGACAAGTAAGCTGGTAAATTGGCTGTTTGTTTAGCAAACAATACGCTAGCATATTGCGGTCTATTTTTTCCAAAACTGGGATAAATTCATCAATGATTGCAGCGGATTTTTGCAGCGATTCATTCCCAAAAAAGCAGATGGCCAAATAATTAGCCGCAGCATATCCCGACCACTGATAAGCACCTGTCTCTAAACCGCAGTTAAAAGATTTAATCAGAAAAAGCTTCGACTCATCAATATATTTAATGTGGTGCAAAGTTAAAGCCCCCCACGTGACAAAAATACAAGCACCTAACTCTTTAGCATCCCAGCATTCGTAAAGATTGAGACCCAGTTCTCCTACTGTGCAACCAGTGTCAATTTCGCCATATTTAACAATTAAAGTAAAGGAATACACAATGTAGCCAAAGGCGGATATTCTGCAATTACCGTGTTCAATTGTCGCCTGCACCAACTTCATCGCGCAGAGAAATGGGGCGTTAGGACTGGTAAAGTAAGCAATGGGGTAAAGTTCTTTCAAAACCCGGTGGGCGGCCAGTTGCAGCGGATCGGTGAGTGCCGGTAAATCTGCTAAATCGGCGATGGATTCCCCAATCATCGCCTTCGTCTTCACCAACTCCCGCAGCAAATACGCATCATCCGGGTACGCCTCAAACTCAATTCCCAACAATTGCAGCGTCTCGATACCTAAGCGATAAGCAGCAGGCAAATCATTTTTCATCCGCAGACAAGTCATTTTTAACTCATTAACCTGACACCGTTCCAATAATGTCCTAGTTTTCGGCAAAATCAAGTCAAAAATTACCAAAGCTTCGTCATTTTTCCCATTCAAATATTCCGCTTCGCCCAATGCCAAATGCAGCGCCCAAGTTAACGCATAATTATCTTCCCAACTTTGTGCCGGCAAACTATTGCAGCCCGACTGGAAAAAAGTCAGCGCAGTTTCAAATGCCGAAGCAGATGCGGCAGTTTTGCCCGCCTGCAAGTTTAACTCTGCTAATTCATAAAGTTGATTCAACTCGCAAATCAACCCGCGAGCAAAATTTAAATGATTGACAATATCAAAAATTCGTTCTTGGCGTTCACCTTCGCTGCTTCCTTGCAATAACAAACGCCCGATCGCTAAATGAACCGATTCTTTGTCTGCATCAGGAATCATGGCATAAGCAGCTTGCTGAACGCGATCGTGCATAAATTTGTAGCACACATCTGGGGCCGTTTTTCCCAACTTTTCCAACTCTTCCGGCTCAAATACTTGAGGTATCCGATAGGTATTGCCTACAGGTAAAATTAACCCTACTTGCAGCGCTTCCCACAAATCCTGCGCTGTTTGACTCCAAGATTTCCCGCTTGCCACAGACAGTATATCCAAACTAAACTGATTGTCAATACAAGCCGCTAATTGTAATATTCGCTGGGTGGCGGTTGACAAAATTTGAATTTTATTCACCATCAAATCAACAACATTTTCTGAAATTCCCTGGGATTCAATATGTTGAATATCCCACTGCCACTCAGCAGCCTGTGGGTCAAATCTCAACCAGGATTTTTGATGCAAATATTTCAGCAGTTGTTTCAGAAAAAATGGATTTCCATCCGTTTTTTGTAGTAATAAATTCGCCAGCGGTGTCGCTGTTTCAGCAGGACAGCTCAAAGTTTCAGCAATTAGTTGAGTCGCGCAGTCAATTGCTAACGGTTTTAAAGTAATAGCTGTCATCGGAACTCCTGCGCCCCGAATTACCTCATTCGCCAGCAGAAACGGATGTGTCGGGCTGACTTCGTTATCCCGATAAGCAACAATTACCAGCAAGTAAGGCATTTTACCGAGGCAATTTTGTTCGTACATATTGACTGTTGCAGCATCTATCCACTGACAGTCATCCAGAAACATTACTAAGGGATGTTCCGCACTCGCAATTGCTTGGACGAACTGCTGCATCACTCGATTGAAGCGGTTCTGAGATTCAATCGGCCCGAGTTCTGGTACGTCTGGTTGTGGGCCTAAAATTAACTCTAATTCGGGGATGGCTTCGATCGCAACTTTAGCATTAACATTCAAAATGTCCAGCAGCTTTTCTCGCCACAAGTCAATCTGAGATTGGCTTTCGGTCAAAATCTGCTGCACCCAACTCCGCATAGCTTGATTGAAACAAGCGTAGGGAACATTGCGTTTTAATTGATCAAATTTACCCGATACCAAGTAGCCGCGCTGTCTGGTTAAATTGCGGATAATTTCATGAACTAATGCAGATTTACCAATTCCAGAATAGCCACCTACCGAGACAATTTCACCGCTACCTTTGCTAACGCGATCGAAGGCTTGCAATAATTGCTTTATTTGCTCTTCCCGCCCGTAAAGTTTTTGGGGAATTAACAACTGACTCATCGCCTCCAGTTGTCCGGGGATAAAATTATCAATTGTACCTAAATTTTCGATTTGATTCTGGCAGCGTTCTAAATCTGCCAATAATCCGGGTGCACTTTGATACCTGTCTTCGGCATTTTTTGCCATCAGTTTTTCCACAATTTCCGCCAACACTTGGGGAATTTGCGGATTTAGTTGTGGAATTGCAATTGGTTGTTTGGCAATGTGACAGTGTACTAATTCCAGCGGATCGGTGCTGCGAAATGGCAATTTTCCTGTCAGCAGTTCGTAAAAGGTGACACCGAGAGAGTAGAAGTCGCTGCGGTAGTCTACGTCGCGATTCATGCGCCCGGTTTGTTCCGGGGACATATAGGCGAGAGTTCCTTCTAGGCGATCGGGATTTTTTAAGTTGGGCGTTTCTTTGTTTAACCGCGACGCGATGCTGAAATCAGCGAGCTTTACTTGATTTGTTTCGGCATTTATGATAACATTAGCTGGTTTTATGTCTTTATGAATAATTTGATTTTGATGCAGGAATACTAAAGCTTTTGCTAATTGGATGGCAATGTTTAAGAATTGGGCGATCGACAATTGGTAACTCGCGGTTGCTGCATTGACAACACTTCTGTCAAGCCCAGCACTTGGCCCGCCGCCTGCAAGGGTTTTTGTATCACACATTGCAGAAATCCTGCCAGCATTCCCGGCTTTTGCCATCCACTGTTTGAGAGAGATGCCGCCAAAATCTTCTAAGACTAATACTAAGCAGTTTGGGTGCGTTTCTAGGCGATCGACTTTTACTGTATATTGGCAATCAAGATCGACGGCGATCTGATATTCGTGTTTTAAGCGAGTTATCTGTTCTAGGGTAGGATATTCTGTATTTAAAACTTTGAGGATGGCAGGGTGTCCGTTTGTTAGGGATACCGCCCGATAAATAGCTGTGTTAGTTCCTTGGTGGATGAGTTCTTGCAAGTCATACCCAGAAATCCTTAAAGCTGGGAGCATAAATTTTGATTCCCGTCAGTAAATTGCTTTATAATTCTATAGTGCACTATGCAGAAGAGAAGCGTACACAGAGAAATTACGGAACAAAAAATAGTTTGTATAAGCATAGCACCGGGTTGAATACTTGATGTGAATACCGGGTGCTTGAAACCGCAGCTATACAAATTTTTACCTTAGAAGAGCAGGTTTAATACCTGATTAGCCGTAGGGTGCGGATACATCGACCATCTTCAAGAAAGAGCAACCATCTGATAGCCACGCACCTGTTGTTTTCAAGGAGACAGACAACAACCATCGGTTTTAGTCCCCCCAACATTTTTGTTGTGGTAAGCTTTTCGATAATTTATAAACGGTATCAGGTGCGGATATATCTAATTGTCGCTCTTGATACTGGGGATTTTCGCTCGGCGACGCACCCTACGAGCTATTCCCGGTTTTGTGGTGGTAAGCTTTTCGATAATTTATAAATAGTATCAGGTGCGGATATATCTAATTGTCGCTCTTGATACTGGGGATTTTCGCTCGGCGACGCACCCTACGAGCTATTCCCGGTTTCTCGGAAAAATCTGAGGTTTAGAAACCACAAATCTCATCATCAACCGGGAATCAGCCACCCGCAATTCCCAAACTAGCCTTTGATGAACTGTTCTAATTTGTGAGCCATCTTCTCTATCATTCCCTCAGAATTATCTGCCGCCGATGCTTCTGCTTCTATACGTTTGACTGCATCCTCTGGAAGATTCAGCAACTGCACTAATTTTTGATAAGCTGCGGCTTCGTCAGCGTTTATTTTGGGTTCGTCGGGAGTCCGAGAACTAGATGAAATTACTTCATAGCCGAGTTGCAAAACTAATTCTTTTTCCTCTTGCGTTTCTAGTTGGTGAATCAACTCATCAAGCGGGATATTTTGCATGATGTAATCTCGCAGTTCCTGTTGCATTTGTTGTGTGTCGTTACCGGAACCAAACAAACTGCAAAAGCGATCGAGCATTATATTCACTTCTTCTATAGCCAGTTCGCCGTCAGCCCAGGCCATTGAAGCAACTATTCTCAGCAGGTTCATCTGGCGAGGCGTAATTGATGGAGGTGGTGGGGTTTGCATAATTAAAATTGGTAATTGCTAATTGGTTATTGGTCATTTGTCATTGGTCATTTGTCATTGGTCATTTGTCATTGGTCATTTGTCATTTGTCATTTGTCATTGGTCATTTGTTATTTGTTATTAGTGTCAACTTAACATCAAATCTAGTACAGATCGGCTGTTTGACTATTCGGGCCTCGATCGCCCCTAACCCCCCTTAACAAAATGCGAACCGAAAGCGCGATCGGTGTCCCCCGACTATCGGGGCGATGCGAGGGGGATCTAGACTGCGCTAGAAGCGAGATTTCTTTGGTTTTAGGCGATTGTTGACACTAATGGGAATTGAAAATTGGGAATTGAGCGTGATTCGTTTTTGTCTTCCCCTTTTCCTTCCCCTTTATTTATGTCACAAATTCGATAGGGGAACACCTAGCCATCCAGTAAAGTTTTGTTTCTGAATAGCAGTTGGCCGATCGACTGGTACGATCGAGTAACGGCCCGGGCGCGGCCCGGCGAGAGTAACAGAACAAGTCCGCAGTTCGTCTTGGTGAAACACTGTCACTTCTAACGTGTCACCAGGCCGATAATCTTTGAGCCTCTCGCTGGCTTGTTCGGCATTTACCCGAAAACCTGCGATCGCCAGCAACTCGTCCCCAGCGTCAATTCCTGCCAATTGTGCCGGAGATCCTGCTTCGACAAATTTCACCATTTGCCGCCCGTTTTCTGCCCCCAACATCCAACCGAGGCGAGGCGAGGCGTCAGTTTCATCTACCAAAATTTGCAGCCCGAAAGGTTGCAGGTATTTGTCGTAAGGCAACTCTTCTGTGCCGTCTACATAGCGCGCAAAAAAGTCGCTCAAGTCCATTTCTGCCACGGATTCGATCGCACTTTGCAACTGTTCGGGAGTAAAGCCTATTTCTGCCGACAGCGAGTGTGAATTTAACTTGCCGTTTGATGTTAAACGCGCAGGCTTAGCCTCTGTTTCCGACTTTTGGTCAAAATCTTCGTTTTCAGCAGAAAAACCGCCAAACTGCTGCCACATCAAACGCATCACATCGTCGAGCGATCGGGCGTTACCGTGTTTAGCTCGAATCAACAAATCCAGCAACAACGAAACTACTTCCCCTTTCAAATAATAGGAAATCTGCGAATTATCGCTATTAGCATCCCTGCGATAAAGTTTAATCCAAGCATCCCAACTCGACTCGCTCGCCGGCTGCACGTTCCGCCCCGGAGTCGCCTGTAAGCGAGTAATTTCTTTAGCTAAATTTTGGAAATAACCTTTGACGTTGTAAATACCAGCTCGAAACGGCACCACCAAATCGTAATAACTGGTCGTGCCTTCACAGAACCACAGAGAAGTAGTGTAGTTTTCGTTTTCGTAGTCAAATACTTCGAGAGCTTTCGGTCTAATGCGCTTGACATTCCAGAGGTGAAAAAACTCGTGAGCCACCAATTGAATAAAGCGTTCGTACTTGTCCTTAGCCCTAAAACCAAAACGCGAATAGTTAAGAGTGCAGCTATCTTTGTGTTCCAAACCGCCAAAACCAGAGCCGGATAGATGCAGCAAAAACACGTAGCGATCGTAGGGCAAACCGCCGAACATTTCGGCTTCGACTTCGATCACTTTTTGGATGTCTCGAATCGCCCGATCTGGTTCTAAATTGCCTTGTCCCCAAACTACTAGCTGGTGGGGTTTTCCCATCACTTCAAAATCGTAGGCATCGTGACAGCCAATCTCAAAAGGACTATCAACCAGGGTGTCAAAATCCGCAGCAGCGAAAGTCATATCCTGTCCGGAGACAGGAGGCAAAGTAGTCACTGTGCGCCATTGGGGCTGCGGCGGCACAATTGTGACGCTGTAGCAGTTGCGCTCAAAACCGGGTACGAAAAAGCACAGAGCCGCCGGGTTAAAATAACCGTGAGTCGAGTCTAAATGATTGGTTCGCACTGTTAGTTCGTTGGCAAAAATCCGGTAGAAAACAGTGATATCTGACACTGAATTTGTATCGATTTGCCAGTGATTTTTGCTTTGCTTGCGCCAAGGTAAAGCACGCGCGCCCGAGAGGGAGCGAAAATCTTGCAGGTGGCGGGCGTACTCTCGAACCAAGTAAGAACCGGGAGTCCACACAGGCATTTTTAAATCCAGCACCGGCTCCGACCAACCTTGCACGCGCAAAGTTACTTCAAACAAGTGGGATTCAGGATGGGGCATCGCTACCGAATAGTGAATTATCGGTGCTGTTAATTGTCCCTTCACGTTGTCGGCAGCGGGCGGGGTATCCAAAGAAGTAACATCAGTCATTGACTTGCCAAATTCATCAAGTGCTTGAGGTTGATCAAATGGATAGTTTGGTGATCTGGATCGATTTTGATCCAGCCTTTACTATCGAGTTTTTCCATAATTTTGCTGGTTTCATCTAGGTTGATACCTGTGACATCAGCTAAGTCTTCATAGGGGATATTGAAGATTTCTTTGCCCTCAGCAGTTTTCTGACCGTAGTTTTCTCCCAGCTCGACTAAAGTATTTGCTAGTTTAACCGCTGGCTGGCGGTTCTGTAGTTGAGAGCGGAGATTGGTTTGGCGCAGCCGCCGCACCATCAATTGCAGCATCCGGTGGTGCAATTGCGGGTCTTTAAACAGGGTTTGGATAAATCGCTGAGCCGTGACGCTGATCAGGCGCACGGGTGATAGAGCAAGTACGTCATTTGATCGCGGAGATTCGTCAAGAATCGCCATTTCGCCGAAGAAGGCACCGCGTCCTAAAATAGCCATTGATACAGCTCGATCGTTTGACAGGCGCCGGACTTTGACCCAGCCGGACACCACAAAATAAATCGCGTTGCCCCAAGAATCCTCCATCACCACAGCTCGGCCTGGGGGATACTCATGCTTGACGGCATTTGATAGCAGCCCTCCCAAGGTTTCTGGGTTAGCACCCTTAAATAGAGGGAACAGCTCACTGAAAGCTTCTGTCTTCATGCAAACTCGCGGAGGTGGGAAATATGATTGGGCGACAGCCAACAGCTAGGGAACGATCGATGTTTGAGAACAAAAACAATCTGTTGCTGCTATATAAGATTGACACAAAGCAAACGAGACCGATATACAGGACAGACACCAGAGAAATTTACTTATCATCGCTCCTTTAATTGATGATAAGGGTACAGAGGCGCGCTTCACGTACAATTAGCAGATTCTTTAATTTTCAAGGGGTTTAACAGCGTGCGACTGCCTCCTGAACTTTGCCCAGCAGGGGTTCTATGTAGTCCGGCCAGCCGATCGCCATTGACTGCTTGTGGGCCAAAGACTCCGGCTCGATCGCATCGGCCGTCCACCTCAGCGGTTGACCTTGCAAGTCGCAACAGACCAATCCGGCTGCCTTTGCTAGAGCCAGAGGGCCGGCAGTATCCCACACTTTAACTCTGCCGTTGAAATACAGGTACATACCGGCTCGACCTTGTATAATTTCCATGACTTTTAAGCCAAAACTTCCCAGCGAGTAAAATTCTGCTCCCGGGATGCTTTGGGCGATCGCCCGGGCGTAGTTTTTGTGGTCTTTGTCTCCGAGAATAATTTTACAATTGAGCGCTGTCGGAGCCGGGGGTTGGCACAGGGCGATCGGCTGCGGCTCGGAGGTTCCCACAGTTTGGAACAATCCCCAATCTTTGCCGCCAAAATACATTTGGTCAAAAGCCGGGGCGTAGATCCAGCCAGCCACCGGTTCGCCCTCCAGCAGCAGCCCCACCATCACAGCGTAGTGCTGTTTTCCCTGAATAAATCCCTCCGTCCCGTCCAGGGGATCGATGCACCACAAGCGCTGGTAATTTCCCCGGTAAGCTGCCCTAGAGGCGGTGTTTTCCTCGGTGATCGTGCCGTCTTCAGGAAACAAATTGCTAAATGCTGCTGATAGTTGTCGGTCTAAGTAGCGATCGATACTCGTCACGTAGTCGTCCGGGCCTTTCTCGGAAACTTCAAAAGGTGCCGCAGCAAGCCTGTAGGCGGCTTGACCGCACTCGCGCATGATGTAGCGAATTTTCTGGTCTTGCTCTGGAGAAATATACATGAGGTTAAACATAAATGCTTCAGCTAACTTTGCTCATAAAAGCTTAAGTCATTTGAATCGATCGACCCAAGTCACTGTTTTTGACTATCGATGATGGGCCCGCGGGTGTCCTCACACACCCGGTTCCCAAGCGCGGGGCGGGCGGTGGCGATACCAGCGCCAGAGAGGATTGGCTCAATTGGCAAGATTCATCGGTAACATCAAATCGAAAATCTTGAATGCGAAAATCGATCGCACGCACCAGCACTTTCAACTGTAGAGGATAGAATCTTTCTCAGGTTCGATCGTTTGTCCCAGCCCCAGCATGGTAAGGAGAATATTTTGAAATATCATTTAGCATTAGGTCGCAAAATAGACCTCGATGGCATTGACCGCGATGCCAAACTCGGCAAATGCCCCCGCCACGTCCTGCACGCCATGAAAGAGCGGTTAAATGCCACAGTTCACTCCCCCGACGGCCTCGGCATATCCTGGAGCGACAAGGCGCGATCGAAAATTTCTTCAGGGCCCCAACATTGGGCCTTAGCGCGCCAGTTGTCCGAGCAAGTCAGCAGCGACGACGTGATATTTTGTACCGGCGAGGACATTGGCATTCCAGTGGCTGCGGTGTGCGGGGCCCTGAAGGAGCGCCCGAAAATTGTTGTATATTGCCACAATATCGATCGGCTGCGCGGCCGAGTCGCCCTGAAACTATTCGGTTTGGCCGACAAAATTGACATATTCATGGCCTGCACCAGCATTCAAACAAACTTCGCGCGCAACTATTTAGGTCTACCCGAATCTCGCGTTTTAGTGCTGTTAGAACAGACAGACACCCACTTTTTCACACCAGGCCCCGTTTCGGCCGACAAAAAGCGGCAAACAGTGGTTAGCGTCGGACTAGAAAAACGCGACTACCGACTTTTAGCAGCAGCAACTGCTGACTTGGATGTGGACGTAAAAATTAGCGGCTTTTCTAAAGATGCCAAAGCTTTATCGCAAGCTTTCCCCGATACTATGCCCGAAAATATGTCTCGCAAATTCTACGAATGGCCGGATTTAGTACAGCTTTATCGCGATGCAGACGTAGTTGCAGTTTGTTTGACGGACAATAGATATGCTGCTGGAGTGCAGGGTTTGCTGGAAGCAGCCGCCTGCAAGCGCCCGGTCGCCATTACTCGCACTCAAGGTATGGTAGATTATTTAGGGGCGGATGTTGCTAAAGCGGTCGATGTCGGAGATGCAGCAGGTTTGCGCGAGGCGATCGTCGATTTGCTAAAAAATCCTCAAGCAGCCGAATCTTTAGCACAGCGG
This sequence comes from Microcoleus sp. bin38.metabat.b11b12b14.051, assembly GCF_013299165.1. NCBI lineage: Bacteria > Bacillati > Cyanobacteriota > Cyanophyceae > Oscillatoriales > Microcoleaceae > Microcoleus > Microcoleus sp. bin38.metabat.b11b12b14.051. Next base: position 157,432 of record NZ_JAAFKD010000010.1, on the reverse strand, counting down.
GGCTACGAAACGATCGTGAACCAGCACAACAGCGAAGGTTATGTCGATACTTTAGTCGAAAAATTGCGATCGCTTTAATCAAATCCTAGGGTGCTGGTGGCGCACCCTAAATCACGGGCTAGAAGCCCGTGCCACCCAACATAAATTTTCAGGTGGAACAGGCTTCTAGCCTGTTTCTAAAAAATAGGTAAAACCAGCCACAAAACCTGCTAGCAACGGGCTAGAAGCCCGTGCCACCCAACATAAATTTTCAGGTGGAACAGGCTTCTAGCCTGTTTCTAAAAAATAGGTAAAACCAGCCACAAAGCCTGCGAACAACGGGCTATAAGCCCGTGCCACTCAACATAAAATTTTAGGTGGAACAGGCTTCTAGCCTGTTTCTAAAAAATAGGTAAAACCAGCCACAAAGCCTGCCGAGCCAAGGGCTAGAAGCCCGTGCAACCCAACATAAAATTTTAGGTGGAGCAGGATTTATAGCCTCCTCCACACTCAAGACTCACGTCCGCTCGCCCACTGATCCCGCCATTTTACAGTCCCTTCCGAAGCCAAAACCCAGCGGCGACAAACCAAATTTTCTCGCAGCGGCGACATTCCTTCCCGCAGCAGCGCATACTTATAAGAAATCAACTTCCCCGCACTTTCATTAAAAGGAATTTCCCCAAACCAAGTATTAGTATTGATATACTCCAGCGCGTAACCCTTACTAATATCCCAATTCCCTAATTCCGGACAATCTCCAATCACCACAATTCTTTCCCCAGGCTGACTTTTAACACTGTTAAGCTGGGCCCGCACAATAGTTTTAGCCTTAACTCGCTCTCCTACGCGGCTAAAAATCATTATTTCCCGATCGCCCAGCTCTAAATTGTACAGCATCCCATCTTTAACATCAAACTTGCGGCGCGACAAAACCTCCGTATGCTCTCCATCCGGTAGCTCAGTATCAACCGCTTCAACTTTCACAGCATTGCCGCGATTCATCGCTACAAACACCACAGAATCCCGATAGCGGCGCACGTAACAATAAACATCAGGAGTTAGATATTTTTGCCACTGACTCCCCATCGAAATAGCAGGATTCAGCCGCCGCAATCCAGACAGCAACCGCACATCTCGATAAATCGGCGAATCAGTATCCCACTTTTCCATCATCGGGCGGTTGTAAGGGTCATTTCCCCCTTCAGTATCATCGTGCAAATACTGTTCAGTACCGTAATAAAGACAAGGAATGCCGCGAGTCGTCATCATTAAACATATCGCCAATTGCAGCATTTGTCGATCGGCATTCAAGGACTGAAACCGCGGCATATCGTGGTTGTCAATAAAAGTAATCAACTCTGTCGCCCCGTAATAGCGGTGATCCAAATCCAGAACATCCTGAATTAACTGAAATCCCGCTTCAGCACCAGATCCCAAAGCTTCTCGAATCGCCACGCACAGACCAAAATCTAAAATAGTCATCCCCGACTCATTAGCAAACTCCACAGAGCGATCGTTCCTCGGGTCACTGTAAATCCATTCCCCTAAAATGAAAACATCAGGTCTGTGCGTTAAAATGTCAGCATTAAATTCCTGCCAAAACCAGATCGGCATATGCTTAACAGTATCAACCCGCAAAGCATCAACACCTCTGTCCAGCCACTGTTTAATTGCAGATTTAATGTAAAGGCGGTATTCAGTATTATTTTCATTGAACGTCGCTAAACCAGACAATTCGCAGTTTTGGACTTGCCATTCATCTTCCCAGTTTGTAACTTCCCCGTAATGGTGATACCAGTCATCTCGATCATCATTAAAGTCAGCTATCTTGACGCCATCATCGTAGAGTTCCCCTTTTTTACCGCTAAAATCCGGATTGCTGTGATTGCAGACAATATCCAGCACCAGTTTCATTTTTCGCTGGTGCAACTCGTCTACTAATCTGTCAAAGACAGTATCTTTAGTTTCTTGTGTTTGGTTGACAGAAGGATTGTCACCTTTGGCAATAAACCGGGGATTTAGTCGCTTAAAATCCTTTGTCCAGTAGCCGTGAATCGCAGCTTGTTCAACAAATAATGCCTCTACTTGCTCAAAAAGCGGAGTCAGCCATACTGCGGTAACACCCATATCTTTTAAGTAATCGAGTTTGTCGATCACTCCCTGCAAGTCGCCGCCCCAATATTTGCCCCAGTTTTTGCCTTCAGGATCGTAAAGTTCAGGGTTTGGGCCTTCGTTATTTGTGGGATCGCCATCATGGAAGCGATCGACTACAATGAAATAAATTGTTTCTTGGCGGAATTCAATGTCTCTGGTGTACAGAAATTCTAAATCGAGTTCGCTTTCTGGCTTAACTTCTTGTACCAGAGACTCAATTTTTTCTTCAGGTTCGGTAGTTTCGTATTGAGATGAAGTTTGATTCGGAGTGACTGATGTCATGAGATTTATTTTTTTGTATTGTAAGATTGGTCAGTGATTCGGAGTGAGAGTCGGAGATAGCTTTTCCTTCAGACTGACTTTTACAGCATAATACGTAATTTACTCGTTGAATAAAATCTTCCTTTAGACAGATGGCGAAGTCCTCTATAGGTTCGTAGTGAGGACTTCAGTCCTCTCTCGTTTGACGAGGACTGAAGTCCTCACTACAAACCAATTTGATTGTGGTTTGTAGTGAGGACTTCAGTCCTTCCGTTCTATTACTCCCGCAAATTTTGGATATCTTCAACGCTCAAACCAGTAGTTTGACTGATAGTTTGATTGTCAAGGACATTGAGAAGTTGCCTAGCAATTTCGAGAGCTTTTTCTCGCATTCCTAGCGCGAGTCCTTCTTCTCTGCCTTCTTGTTTGCCTTCTTGTTTGCCTTCTTCTCTGCCTTCTTCTCTGCCTTCTTGTTTGCCTTGTGCGAGTCCTTCTTGTTTGCCTTGTGCGAGTCCTTGCTGAATTCCTTGTGCAAGTCCTTCTTCAATACCCTTGAGCAAGACACCTTGCTGATCCAGAATATACCTCTCGCGATCTTCTAAATCTTTCAACTCTTGGGCATTCAAGTTAGTTTCATTAGCAATCGCAAAAGCTTGCTGAATTTCCGAGACAATCTCCATTGTTGACGGCACTACTTCCAAACTAGGAGCGTTTTTCATAAAATAAACCCACTTATCAGTCAAAGTTGCCAACTCATCCAATTGTTTGTTGAATTTCGGCAATTCAATAAATATCATTTCCATTCCTGGATCGGGATACTCAAATAAACGTTCTTTCTCCTTGAACAAAAAGTGAGAAATTACTTCTTGGTCATGGTCAAACATTTCAAAGTCAGTAATTGTCAAAGCAATTACGGATTTTAATTTAGAGTATCCTTGACCGCGGAAAAGTTGAGTTGAGTAAGCTTTTGCCGTATTGTATACAACTCGTTTTGCAAAAGATGCCACATTTAAAACTTGCATCTCAATAATTACAATTTGGCCTCCTGCAAGTTTTGCTTGAACATCCAGGTAAGAATCTTTGAGATAAGCAACTTTGGATGGTAAATACGGATCGATAATTTCTAAGTCGGTGATCGTGGAATTTCCATGATAAATCATGGCATTCAGAAAGCTGATTAAAATTGGTTTGCTTTCGTTAGAACCGAAAATCTTTTTGAATGCAAAGTCGGTTTTGGGGTTAATGAATCTCATGGTAATTTTTCGTTCTCCTAGCGCTGCAATGACTCAATCTATCTGGCAAGGACAATCAAAACATTTAAAGATTTGCTGAGCTGTGTGGGGATGGTCATTTTTTACGATGTTCCGCCACACCGGGAATTCATAAACTGAAAATTAAGCTGTCTTGACTGATTTCAATTATAACTGAGATATTGCACCATTCTCAATTAGCTGTAGGGGCGGGTTCGCCATTAGCCTTAAAGCTTGCAGACAGGTTAAGCAAACCCGCCCTCCCCCATCGAAAATCCCTTTATTGACATTGGTGCAAGATTTCAGTTATAGCTGATTTCCTCAAAAAACAGCACACCGAGATACCCCACTGCTTAAAGAATTCGGGTATCTAACAGAAAAGCGTTTTACGTTTAATTAGAGCAACCTACTTATTCTGTCAAATCGACTTGTCGAATCTCTTCTAGCGTCAGATCCAAACATTGCACGATTTGCTCATCACTCAATCCTATTGCTTGCAAGCGAGCAATCGCCTCAATTTTCGCCTGCTGCTTTCCCCGCAAAAACTCAGGCGACTCTTCAGATGACTTGCAGATATTCACCGAGCCGATTACATTATGATGGCCATTAATAACGCCGCCAGTAACATTGCTAATCATCGACTTCCGAATCAACGCCGATCGCAAATTTAACTTATTAACCTCTTCTCCAAAAGAATCAGAGAACAACTGCCATAGCTCGTAGCCCACATCTTTAGCATAACCCTCAGTACAATTCAGCGCTTGGGCAATATCGCCGTACTTTTGCCGCTTCAAAACGCCCTCAATCACACCAACTTGCATATCATCTAAATGCTTGCCAGTTTTCGCAAAGACAACTTCATCCGCAAAAGCCAGTGCTTCCTTAACGTTCACCCGCGCCTCCTCACAATATCCGAGCGATCGAACTAAAACCGTCTAGATCCGACTATTTTCGCCTTGAATACAAAAACGATTAAAGCTTTATCAAAACTTTTTATATTATACGACTTTATCCGACCTTTTTCGACTATACAAATTTATTATTCAACTGTAGCATTGTGAAAGTGAAACAATCGCTCAAAGAAACTAACTTATGACGACTACCCAACTCGCTCTCGACAAAAAAGCAAATCCTTTGATGATGCACCTGAGCATCTTGCCCAAGTACGGCATCTCCGTTGAGGAAACGTTTAGCTACGATCCCAGCACACAGACCTCCAACATCACCTCCATGAGCGGCTCCTGGTGTACTCGGAGTTCTTCCAGTACAGAAGGTACTTGGCCTTTTACAACATCCGATGACGACACACAAGAGGACGACTAGAATTTTGAATTACTAACAGATAATTCGATAGCCCTTTTTTTTCTTGAAAGACCTGTATGAATTTTTGCATTATAGGTCTTTCACTGTCAACATTATTTCAAAAGATTTAGTTATGAATAACCTTTTAATCGTGACATCCGAGACTGACATTCATGCGGATGTCGTTATCAGCGAATTGCAAAAATCAAATATTCGAGCAATTCGATTGAATTCAGAAAGTTTTATTCAAAAAAGCAAATATGCTTACTCATGGCAAGCTTCTGGCAATCCCAGTCAAAGTTTTTTGTCTTTTGAAGACTCCTTGAAAGAAGCTCAAGAAATCGGCGTAATCTGGTGGCGCAAACCTAACGACTATCAAGTATTTCCCGAAGTTGATGATGCTTGGGCAATCAAGTATTGTCAAGAAGAAACAGAATCTTTGATGTACTCTCTGTCTGGCTTATATCCTAAAGCAAAGTGGGTCAATAACTACTACAAAATTAGATTGCCATCCCATCGCATCAACCAAATTCCAATTGCTAAAAAACTGGGAATTACTATCCCTCCTACACTCGTCACAAATTCCTACGATGCTGCTTGCAACTTTGTGACAGAACAGGGAAAGTGCATTGTCAAACCGATGCGCTACTCTGGTTTTTTACATGATGACAAGCAGTATGCTTGTTATACTCGCCCCATTGATGTCGAAACACTTGAGGAATTTCGAGAGAGCATTCGATTGGCACCTGTTTTCATTCAAAAACGCATTCAAAAGAAGGCAGAGTATCGCGTTACATTAATTGGTAAGCAAAGTTTTGTTTGTCGCATTGATGCCGAACATACCAACGATGCAGATGTGACCTTGGATTGGCGCGTCACCGAACCAGACAAACTCGTTCACGTACCCGATCAACTACCAATAGATTACCTCAACAAACTCCATCAAATGCTTGACGATTTCGGCTTGAATTTTGGTGCATTCGACATCATTCGCGACGATGACGATACGCTTTATTTTATCGAACTAAATCCCAATGGACAATGGTATTGGGTCGAAATTCTCACTAAAATGCCGATGGTTCGCGCAATGGTTGAACTCATCGAAGATTTAGCGCTTCAATATCAACAGGATTGCTGAATTTTATCAGGAATTTCTGGCCGCCCGCGTAGCAAAGAAACCGGGTTTTTTGCTGAGATTAAAAGCTGTGATGGGATAGTTGACTAAAAAACCAGGTTTCTGGTGTCCCGCCTAGGAAAGAAACCGGGTTTTTTTGCTGATACCATTGATAAAAAAGCTTGCTTAAGACAAAAATGTTAGGCGGAGTGAAATGGAGGGTTGATTCCTCAGCTCTCGATGGAGCAGGTGCGTCGCTATTAGATTGTGGCTCTTGATTGAGGATTGTCGATGTATCCGCACCCTACGGCTACTGTTGCATGACTTCTGAAAATTGGTATGAGATTAAAAGTTGTGATGGGATAGTTGACTGAAAAACCCGGTTTCTGGTGCTCCACCTAGGAAAGAAACCGGGTTTTTTGCTGAGATTAAAAGTTGTGATGGGATAGTTGACTGAAAAACCCGGTTTCTGGTGCCCCGCCTGAGAAAGAAACTAAACCCTAACGAACTACAGCCACCTCCTCAACTCCCCCCTCAGAATGCTCCACCCGGAACACATTTGCACTTAAATTAGCTACAATTTGTTTCCCCTGCTGCGTCAGTTCCAAATAGCCGATCGCATCCTTGACATACCGATAAACCACATTCCAATAAAACTTAGGATACCCCTCCCGCAAATCCGCCGGATTTTTATACCCCAAAACCTGATTTTGACCAGTCTCCTCAAACTCGTAAAACAGCCCAGAAACCTTTTGCAAATATCGCGGATCGCTCAACTGACCGATTAAATCCGCCGCCCGCACCAAACCCGGATAATTCACAGTATCTTGATAGTCTTCATCCCGAGGAACCGGGAAACGAGTTAACTCAATATTCCGCTTCACCAAGTCGGCATCAATCAGTCTGTGACTACCAAAACGCTCTTCAACAAACATTTTTCCGCGATCGACATGATAAGGCGTCAAAGCCGCATCCGTCGCTCCCCGAGGCAGGTTTATTTTTGTGTTGCATATTCCCGTCGCATACAGTCCCAAATCTGTTCGATCTTGCAGACAAACGCCCTTAACATATCCGATATCGTGGCACAACAAAGCAATGTGAAAGTGCAGCCAATGTTCGCAGGAAACACCGCCCTCGCGGATGTGCTTCCCGCGCAGAATTTCTTGTCCCACTAAGGTCACTAAAATAGTATGTTCCACATTGTGGTAAAGAGCATCGCTATTCGCAATATTTTCCAAAGCCATATCGGCTACCCAAGCAATAATCTCGCCATAGTCTGATTTGAACCCGCCGTAGGTGTGGCGGTAGCCTTCAATCAGCCGATTTACAAAATCGTTAATTAACAGTTCAGTTGCGTTAAACATATTCACTTTCCTGAGCCAAAGTAGCTTATTAAATTATTTTTATATTTATGCTGTCGGCTGCTACAGTTTGATGTTATTGTTGATTTAACAGCCATAATGGATGCCCCCTCCGCTCTAGAGGCATCCACTGATATTATCAACTATTATCAACGATAACGACACAAATTAAGGAGCGAACAACTAACAAAGCGATGCACCAGCTAAAAAATAGAGATCGATGGGCGATCGAGGTATGGCACCCCTCGATTTACATTGACGGAGCGAACAACTAACAAAGCGATGCACCAGCTAAAAAAATCAGCTCAACGGGCGATCGAGGTATGACACCCCTGTACTAGCAGTAGGGCGTTACATCTTCCCCACATACGTCAGCCAAAAACCAGAGCGATCGAAAACGCAACCCCACTAATTCCTTATACACAAGATTTAGCTTGGACATCGGCGGTATGAGCAAAAGATGGTGTCCCCATAGCTGGATATCTCTCTCAAAAGGACACTGTGCGGGTATAAGTTGGCACAACAACCGTGCTGCTTGCCGATCGCCTACTGCGATGCTATCTAGCCACTGTCGGACTGGCTGAACTAGGAGATCAGTAACACTTAAGTCTTGGTACCGATTTTTAGGAAAAATACTTGTAGTGGAGCTCATGATTTACCTCAGCAATCATCACTAACAAAAAGTTATGAATCACCCTTGCTATATCATCAACCCAACCTCGCCTTACCACAGTTATATAAATAAGTCTTGCGCGTGACACTCGCGGCGCCAAAATGTGATATTTAAAGCTCGCAGTTGTGATGCCAAGTTCGCAAAAGTGTGAGAGAGATCACGTCCTGTGCCCCGTACATCATGTATCTTAAGACTGATTCAAAAAAGAAATATAACTGGCAACTGTCGGCCTCTACTTTACCATCTTACTTCCCTGAAATATATTATCCGGTCAATTTAGTAAAATCAGGTTTCAGGCAATGATTAAACAAAAATATAAAGATGCCGACCTTTCTCAACGTCCCGATACAGATACCGTCCTGGAAAAACTGCCTGTAGAAGTTAAGGCTTGGGCCGAAAGCTTGCCTTGGAACCAAAGGCGCTACGTCTTGTCCCTATGCTACATATTGTGTGCATCTACTCCAGAATTGCAAGCCGAATTTTTAGATGACTACACAGCCGATGGCTTAGTCTCAAAAATGTTTGAAGATGTAGATACTCTACAGCGAGTCAAAGAGTATTTAATCAGATTTCGAGTCAAAAAAGAATTACACGAATCTGATTTAAGAAGCTACATCAAACAATTTTACATCCACTCAGCTCAACAAGCCAGTCGGGAAACAGACCAATATTTAGAATCGGCACTCCGCTTCGTATTGAACACAGAAGAACGTAATAATGTTTTTAACTACATTTTGGGCTTTGAATTCATTAAAATTGTGTTTCAAATGAGCTGGTTACAACACGAAAGATTAGCCAGACTGCAAAAAAATCAGTCGCAGTTTATTGAAAGCTACATCAAGCCGATTCAACACGCACACAAAATTAATAGTATAATTGTACCGAAAGATGAGAGGATATTTTTTGCCAGACGCGCTTATTACGTTCAATCCCCTAGGATTTATTATAGAAAACTCATTGAGTTAGTCATGGCAACTTTTACTACAAAAATGGTGACTCACTGCGGATTTTCCATCAGTCGCCACTCTCAAGCTCTGCGCTTTGACTGCGATTACATTTACGATCCAGAACCAGAAGAAGAAAGATTTCCTACTGACTTGCAATTTATTCATTGATCCCACCCAAAAACCGATACAAGCCCCCTCCCGAGGGTCTAGACCAAAATTTTCGATCCTTATATCACCTCCCTTCGACTTCGCCCGGAAGGCATCGCCAGCGAGGGATGCCACGCGATAGAATATCTCCATATAAAATTGTTATCAACCTTGAGAAAGAAGAAATGAGATAAGGAATGAAAATTTAATAACTTCACTATCTACTCAATTATCGGAACTGCACGGTAATTCCATTTTGGCAAATATTCATCAAAAATAATTTTCATTGTTTCCTTAAATCCCTGAGCTACTTTTCGACCACTTTCATAAACTTTATCAAGCACATTTACTACCACAGAAATTCACGTTTTTTTGTGGGTTTTTTCCATAAGTTTTTTGACTAACTCAACACTGGTAAAAATCACTCCTTGACAAGCTCTCGTTACATGAGGAAATAAGCGATGCTCAATTGGATTATACTTGGATGTATAGGGAGGATAATGTGCTATTCTGATTTCTATATTTAGCTCATTCACTAATTTTTGCAAGTCCGACTTAAAGATATAGTGATTAGAATTATTACTGCCACCTCCATCACATTTAATCAAAATTGAACGTGCTTGAGGGTAGAGAGAGATGCCGTAATTTATCCACCATGATTTTAGCGATTTATAAGCAAATTCACTCGTATCTTTACTGATGCCTAGGCTTAAATATCCTCGGTTATGTTGCAGATCATAAATTCCATCGGGGACTACTTTGCCATCAGCCAAACTAAAAAAGTCATGGTCAAACGTGGTAACTATTTCGGTAGTATACAGAGTCCCTGAGCGATATAAATTTCCAATAAATTCCTTTTTTTTGGTATCCATACTAATAATAGGATTTCCCTGTAACTCATACTCTTTACTAATCCTAGCCAGATTTTTAAATTGTTCATTCCGATTCTTTGTAATTTTTGTTGTTGGTTTTTTTTGAGCTTGACGTTTCACATATCCGTGCTTTTTTAATAACTTTTGAACAACCGTCACACTAACTATTATACCTTGAGCTTTCAGACCTTCAACTATTTCTTGTTGAGTGAGATTAGTTTATTTTATCTGTTCATTCATTGGGGAGCAGGTTGTGTAGTTTTTTAACACTTCTAAAAAAGTTTCATTCAAACCAGGTATCTGAGAATCGCTAGTTTTTCTTCCTCCTCCTTTTTGACGAATTCTGTGTTGATTAAAAGTAGTATTTGATTCAGTTTTTAATTCCTTAATGCCTTTGGCTATTGTATTCCTGTCTAATGCGAAAATTCTGGCTATGTAACTAATTCCACCATAGCCAGGTTTTTCGGCTTCTATTGCTGCATATATTCGATTTTTTTCGATAAATATTGATAAAGTTTCCGCATCTGAGCATTAATATTAGAGGAATAATACATAATTTATGTATAGAAAATGACTTGAAATAACCAACCAATTATTAGCGACAAAAACAGGTGAATATCGAATTAGGATAAATTTTGACCGTGAAATTCAAATGTCAATTAATTGATATTCACTCATTTGTTTATTATACTATGTTCGCCAGCGGCACTCCCGGCTGGATGCGGATGGTGTTCATGTTCTCCACAATGTTGGTCGCCGTACCCACTGGCGTCAAGGTATTCGCTTGGACTGCTACCGTCTGGGGAGGAAAGCTGCACCTAGAAACAGGGATGGTGCGCCGGGTGGCTTCCTACGATCCGCAATACCAGGGGTGGAACGTCATCGCCAGTTTGGGAGGATTTCTGCTGGGGGTGGCGACGCTGCGGTTTATCGTCAATATGGTTGTTTCCTGGCTACAGGGCCCGAAAGCAAGTGATAATCCTTGGCACGCTACGGGGTTGGAGTGGACTGTTTCTTCGCCGCCTGTGGAGAATTTCGCCGAGATTCCGGTGGTGACTTTGCCACCCTACCACTACGTCGATTCTCCAGAGTCGATCGCCCAAACTTCTGCCCCAGAATAGCTACAATTTCATCCCTGAACCAGCTATAGCAATCGCCCCCGACGTTTAGGACGTTTTTAATTACTGAAACATCAGCTTTTATTCCTTCTTCCTTCTTCCTTCTTCCTTCTTCCTTCTTCCTTCTTCAATCATGGCAAATCCTACCCATTCAGGGCGATCGCGCCACTCTTCGCCCCAAGGAAGCAACCAAAATTCTCACGAGCACGGAAACGCGATGTTTGGCTTGACGGTGTTCTTGCTTTCAGAAAGCGTAGTCTTCCTGAGTTTTTTCGCCGCCTACATCATCCTGCGACTGACAACGGTTAGCTGGTTGCCTCCGGGCGTCCCGAAATTAGAGGTGCTTAAACCTGCGATTAGCACGGCGGTGCTGGTTTCGAGCAGTTTTGTCATTTAGTTTGCCGAACGCGCCCTCGATCGCCACAAACTCGGTTTATTTCGCTTGTTGTGGCTGACGGCATCCTTGATGGGAACTTACTTTTTAATCGGTCAGGCGATCGAGTGGAACCACCTATCTTTTGGGCTGACTACAGGATTGTTCGGGGCGACATTTTATCTGCTGACGGGGTTTCACGGTTTGCACGTTTTTGTCGGCCTGATCTTGCAGGTAATTATGCTTGTCCGTTCTTTCCTTCCGGGTAATTACAACGGCGGTCATTTCGGCGTGAGTGCAGCTTCTTTGTTTTGGCACTTTGTAGATGTGATTTGGCTGGTTTTGTTTTCGCTGGTTTACCTGTGGTAGTTCTATTTTTTTGGCAACCCTATCCTTGCGGTTTTGATAGTGCTTGTAACTCTTCCCAAGTTCAGTGTTTGGGCAATTCTACTGGCTTAGCACCAATTCTCTAGGAAACGACTTAAGCGCGGGCTGTATCACTCTTGCATGGTTTTATAGTTAACGCTGACTGTAACCGAGTGGCAAATATTCTGAAGAAAAGTAAGCACGATCGTTTAAGCGGAGTGTCTAGAGGCTGCGAAAGCACAGCCGTTAAGAGTGAAAATTTCTTAAGAATCCCCCTTCGTTTTACGGCGGGGAGTGTCAATCGGCTGTTTAGCATCATTCATTGCCATTATTTCGTGACAAATTTTGCTGTTTTTTTTCAATCGTCTCTCGATCGCCAATCTAGGCCAGGTCATTCAGGGTAGAATTGGCAGAGGCGACAGATTCGGGAAAGAGAGTTTTTTTGACTGTGCGATCGCCCGGACGGTCAATTCCCACCTGTTATCACACGGGCAATTGCACCAACGTTCAAACTTGCAAGCACCGAAAAACCGGGTTTGAGTACCCGTTGCGAAAAATGTTAACTCTCCCTTGTGGCAGATAGTAAGAATCGGTCAATTTTTGGGATAATAGAAGCTAGCACTCAACTTAGCTGAGGAACAAATGTGCTGCTGTCAAAAGGCTTTGAAGTAGAAATGTATACCGGTACGCCCGAAGGTGAGGTTGTCGGTCTGTCCGATCGCATTGTCGCCGATCTAGAGGGATTTGTGCGGGAGCCTGATAGTCGCAATGTGGAGTACACGACCGCCCCGCTATGCTCCTACGATCGCCTGCTGTGCGCCTTAGTCAAGCCGCGAGTCCGGCTGCGCGAGTATCTCAAAGGATTGGGCGACTATACATTGTTGCCGGGAAGTACCCTGTCTCTCGGCGGGAGCGATCGATTTTACCGCTCCGATCCCAACAACCCCTACCACACCTACATCGAGCAAACCTACGGCACCAAAGTCGTCACCGCCAGCATCCACATCAATATCGGCATCTCCCAACCAGAAATGCTGATGCGCGCTATCCGCCTCGCCCGCGTCGAAGCACCGCTGTACCTTGCCTTGAGCGCCTCTTCTCCCTTCCTCGACGGCGCAGTCACTGGTTATCATTCGACGCGCTGGGGTTTGTTTCCCAAAACTCCCGCCGTCGTCCCCCTGTTTGAAAGTCACAAGCATTACATCCAGTGGACTGAAGAACAGCTACAACTTGGTAGTATGCAAAATGTCCGCCATTTGTGGTCTGCTGTACGCCCAAATGGCGATCGTCGCCCCTACTGTCTCAACCGCCTCGAACTGAGAATTTGCGATCTCGAAGTCAATCCTCTGGCTTTGTTGGCCATCACTGCCTTGCTAGAAGCTCGGATTTGGCAGATGATGGAAGACCCCAGCTTAGACCCCTTAGCACTCAGCACCTTGCCCGCAGCCACGCGCAACCAAGACTTAGTTGCCCTCACCGACGCTAACGAAATTGCTGCTTCCCGGCAAAGTTTGGATGCCGAACTCACCCACTGGCAAGACGGCAGAAAGATTTTGGCGCGAGATTGGATTGAGGAAATTTACCAGGAAGTTTTGCCGATTGCCAAGAAACGCGGCTTTAGCTGCTTTCTGTCGCCGCTCAAAAAGATTCTCCGGGAAGGCAACACCGCCCAGCAGTGGTTGAAACTTCACGATAGCGGTTTGGATGCCCGCAGTATTATTCTCCAAGGGATTGATGGCATGGCTCGCCAAGAATGGGAGCTCGAAGACAATTTGTGCGCTCAGTTAGTTGCCTAAACTACCTGCTGTGGCGATCGCGGGGGCTTTCAATAGTCCCCAGACTCAGCATTATTAGACAATCATCCCCATAGCCCCAAGCTCCGGCGCCACACTTGAAGAGCGGCGCCCAAAAACAAATCAGAATATTTAATCAATTGAACTCGACGCAGGTTATAAATAAAAGCTATAACTTGTATCTACCTTTGGGTAGATTTCTATATTTCCCAATAGCTGTATTCTCCGCTTTTAATTAGCTTCATGCCTCAACTTGTCTTAATTCACCCACAAATCCCCCCGAATACTGGCAATATAGCCCGCACTTGTGCCGCCACAGGCACGGAACTTCATTTAGTCGGGCCGCTCGGGTTTGAAATTAGCGATCGCTACCTGAAACGAGCCGGCTTAGATTACTGGCCCTATGTCAATCTTCACTGTCACGAAGATTTAACTGCTTTTCTTGCCTGCCGCCAGCAGCGGGGAGGGCGAACGATCGGATTCAGCACTGGCGGGCGATACAGTTTGACCCAATTCCAATTTCAGCCCACCGACTGGCTGATGTTTGGCTCGGAAACTGTCGGCATTCCCCCACTCGTGTTAGATGCCTGTGACGCCACAGTTTTTATTCCCATGAGCCAACCGGGAGTCAGGAGTTTGAACCTCTCCGTCAGCGCCGCTGTAGGTTTATTTGAGGCTAAACGACAGTTGGGCGAGCTGGGATAAATGATTATCAACGCATACACATATAGATATTTAATAACTGTCAGGGGCTGCTACATCTTCGTTTAAATATAAGAAATTTGTATCAAAGCTGTAGAAATTTAGATAGCAGAGATTAATATATTTTATCGTTCCCAAAACTGATTGTTATCAGCAATACAATATTGCTGGCAAGAAGATTCAGTTACAAAAACAAAGGATTTCAGCGATTTAGGCTGTCAGGGATCGCCGGATTGTGCTTGAAGCCTATCGATATCTAGTAAATATACGGTTGTAGGCTGTCCGGAAATTAGCATAGAGTTTGATAATAGGTGAGAGTCTTAGCTCGGCCGGAGCGCATATTTTTATGTATTCGTTCCACCTATTGCTGTGTAAGGCTTTTGGGTATAATTGCAGCGAGTTTGACCGAGAATTTCAAAATTTCTGACGGTTCGAGCTTGTCTAAATTAAAAAAGCAAGGTAATCTTGCCTAAGCACGATCGCTCTCAACAATCGGAATATTTTTGGTTGTTGATTTAAATTCAGCATCATGCAAGCCCCTTGAGTGTTTCCAAGGACAGTTAGCGCTTCTCAGTAGGAGGTCGTTTTTTTGAAACGAACATATCCCCAAAAAAATCAGCCTGTTCAGGCAAGTGAAATCGACAGAGACGGTTCTGCGGAGCCGTCCAAGCAGACAAACCCCAGCACAGGCAGAGTTCGCTCTCTCGCCACGCTCGGGCTGGCCATATCGGTAGGTGCTTCTGGCATCCTGCTGCCGAGAAACGGAGACAGCGCTCGCGCGTCTGAACTCTCACCGACAGCAGAATCCACCGCTGAAGTCCAGCCAATCTCGGCCAACGGGCCCGCTAGTTCCGGGCAAATAGACGGTTTATCCGCCCAAGGCCCGGGAGTTAAGGTGCAACAGGGACAAACCCTTTGGGAAATGTCTCGGGATTATGAAGTTGAACCGAAGGCACCAGCAACTGCCAACAGCATCACATCCGAGACCTTACTCCAAGTTAGCAAAGAGAACCCAATAGGGATCTCTACCGAAGCTACGGCACAACAGAACCCTGGCAATACTACTGCCACAGTCAATCCCGAACAAAAGTTAAATCTGACTGGCTCCGAGTCGTTGGATAGTGCAGCCCCATCCGGGCAGCCAACCGCAGCGACCCCGCTGGCTACTCCGGTACCGACACAAAGTTCGATCGAGGGCCCGAAGGCAGACGGGGCGATCGACAGTTTGAAAAAACAGGAAAACCGCACTACAGCATCAGGTCGGTCTCTGTTGGAGTCGGAAGGGGTAGCCAATTCACCTACACCTGCTTTGAGACCGGAGTCAGTACCGACGCCCGCATCAGGGGCGTCCACACCCCAGACAAGCATTCCCGACCTCTCTGCCACACCGGTAATTCCCAGTGCAGGGGCAGGTCAAGCAGCATCTGGCGATCGAGTATTAGAGTCAATAGAAAAGTCTCTGGCAACACCAAGTTTGCCCTCGGCTGTGGTAGTTGCCCCAGCGGAGACTAACGTAGCGCCCGCTGGTGCACTCTACAGCGTGCGTCCGGGAGATACCTTAGATGCGATCGCCTCCCGTAACGGCGTATCGCCCAAAGAGCTGATCGCAGCCAACAAGCTCGGCAACCCGAACTTGCTCAACATCAATCAACGGCTGAAAATTCCCCAACTTCGATCGAACAATCCAGCGGTGCAAGCGGCAGCCTCTGATGGGGCATCCAACTCTACATCTGTCTCCTCGGCAGCTTCGGTTCCAGCATCTACCTCGGCTTTATCCGGTGCTAGCGTCGCTCCAAGCGCGCCTAGGGTGCCGGTGGTCTCTCCGTTGGCGAACTTAGAAGGTCTGAACAATATTTCAGCACCGATGGTTCCCAAAATAAACAGCATTCCGCTAACTCAAGTTTCTCAAACCATTAGCGACAACAGAAAGCTGGAGCTTCAAGGCGAACCAACATTTACAGGTGCTGTTGACACCAGCGCCCTGCCAATGGCGGCAAGTGCGACTGCTACCGCCACGGACAAAGGAGCATACGCGCAGGCGGTTAGCTATGTGTCAAATCCTAGCCCCCAAGCTTTAAATGCCGATCGGGCTACCGCTTTACCCGAGTCAAATCCTGAGGCTCTCAACCCTTACGCCGAACGCTTGAGGGCAGAAGTCGTCAGGCTGCGAGAGGAATATCGCGCCGAACGCAATTCGATCGGAGCAAATGCAGTGTCCCTGGCTCCAAGTGACGCTCAAGAGACGCAAGTCGCATCCGGCAACCCGTCTCAGGAACTCCCAAGCGTCAATCCCGACCTCTACACCCCCGAGTACGCTGGGGCCGTGCAGAATGAAATCAGCAGACCCCCGTCGGCTGGTTGGTCGCAACAAGTCCAGAAGCAGCAGCAAGAGCGTTTCGATCCGGCTCGCGCGGCTGAACTACAACCGATTAACCTCACACCTACGGGTGCAGCCGATCGACCGGTGGTGGCCACGGCTCCTTTGGGATCTGACGGTTACGACCCCCTGAGCAACCCGTCTTTGGGACGCATGGTTTCTCCGGAACTGCCTCCGCTTTCGGGCGCAGATACTTATCTGCCTAACGGCAGCAAACAGCAGTCGGCTAACGGATTGATTTGGCCGGCTAAGGGCGTTCTCACTTCTGGCTACGGCTGGCGCTGGGGACGGATGCACAAGGGAATTGATATTGCAGGGCCGATCGGCACGCCAATTATGGCCGCCGACAGCGGGGTGGTTACCTATGCAGAGTGGAACGACGGGGGCTATGGCTATCTGGTGGAAATTACCCACGCAGACGGCTCGGAAACGATCTACGCCCACAACAGCCGAATTTTGGTGCAAAAGGGTCAGAGGGTGGAGCGAGGCGAACAGATTTCAGAAATGGGCAGCACGGGTTTCAGTACCGGGCCGCACTTGCACTTTGAAGTCCATCCCGCCGGACAGGGTGCTGTCAATCCAATGGCTTTTCTGCCTGACGATACCTCCAGCGCTTCTCGATAACGACTCCTCGGAAGTTATGGGTTTTGAATTATTACCAAAACTCATAACTTCGCTCTAAACCTATAACAAATTTGATTGTTCCAAATCGAGACAAAGCTCCCCCTACCGTGCTACGATGATAAATCGTGAAGTAGGTTTGGCTCAGTGGCGCAGTGGTTAGCGCAGGGGACTCATAAGCCCAAGGTCGCAGGTTCAAATCCCGCCTGAGCCATGATTTCATCCCAAAAAACACGCTCTCAGCTTTGAGAGCGTGTTTTTTAGATTTTTCGAGAAGATACTTGTAGTCGTTATGACTATGATATATTTGTAACAGTTCGTAAAACAGGAAACAAAATCTATGACGAGTGAATGCCTCCGGGTTGGTCAAGCTGCACCAGATTTCGCAGCAACAGCCGTAGTGGATCAGGAATTCAAGACAGTTAAACTGTCAGACTATAAAGGCAAAAAGTATGTAGTCCTGTTCTTCTATCCCTTGGACTTCACCTTTGTTTGCCCGACAGAGATTACAGCATTTAGCGATCGCCATCAGGACTTCAAAAACATCGATACCGAAATCCTCGGCGTATCCGTTGACAGCGAATTCTCTCACCTGGCTTGGATACAAACAGACCGCAAATCAGGCGGTGTCGGCGACCTCAACTATCCTTTAGTTGCTGACCTCAAAAAAACTATTAGTTCCGCCTACA
Organism: Microcoleus sp. bin38.metabat.b11b12b14.051; assembly: GCF_013299165.1. Classification (NCBI taxonomy): domain Bacteria; kingdom Bacillati; phylum Cyanobacteriota; class Cyanophyceae; order Oscillatoriales; family Microcoleaceae; genus Microcoleus; species Microcoleus sp. bin38.metabat.b11b12b14.051. The sequence goes on along the minus strand of NZ_JAAFKD010000010.1, from coordinate 139,333 downwards.
ACGTCCTCGACCCAGAAGCAGGCATTGCCCTCAGAGGTCTGTTCATCATCGACAAAGAAGGCATCATCCAACACTCTACTATCAACAATCTTGCCTTCGGTCGCAACGTAGACGAAACTCTCCGCACTTTGCAAGCTATTCAACACGTCCAGTCTCACCCCGATGAAGTTTGTCCCGCAGGCTGGCAGCCCGGTGACAAGACTATGACTCCCGATCCAGTTAAGTCCAAAGTATTCTTTGCTGCGGTTTAAGCAGATTGTCTTTGTAGGGACACGGCACTGCTGTGTCCTTACTCGCACAGACAAGAGACTTTCGTTGAATTTACTCGTTACCAACTAACCAGTTAAGCGAGGCTCTTCCTCTGGCTCTCGGTTCCCAGGCGCTTTGCCTAGGAACCAGTTAAAACTGTCAACTGTCAACTGCTATAATTACCCAACCCCTAACATATGCTGACTTCTACTGATTTTAGCGGCTTGTTAAATCAGCGGTTTTTCCAAAATTTATTGCCTGTTCCCGCGACTAATGTACTGAAGCTGGGACAGATGACCCCAGATTTTGAATTGCCGGATATTAATAATGGCAAAGTGGTGCGGCTGTCGAATTATCGGGGCGATAAGCCGGTAGTTCTGGCTTTTACTCGAATTTTTACTGAAAAGCAATATTGCCCTTTCTGTTTTCCTCACATTAAAGCTTTGAATGAAAATTGGGAACGGTTTGCCGATCGCAATATAGAATTATTGATGGTTACAAGCACCGACGACCGCCAAAGCCAAATTGTGGTTAAAGATTTAGGCTTGAAAATGCCTCTTTTGTCCGATCCAAGCGTAAGAGTGTTTCGGGCTTATGAAACAGGTCAAGCTTTGGGTGCTCCTTTGCCCGCTCAGTTTGTTTTGGACGAACAGGGAAAACTGATCTTCAAACATATGTTTTCTTTTATCGACCACAATGCTAGTGTAGAAACTTTGCTGAAATGTTTCGATAAGTAAGAAAATGGCAATGAAGTATCCTAATTCATAGTTTTTTACCGCAGATACACGCAGATGTATGCGGTTCAGTTTTGGTTTTGCGACAAATACTTATTGTGCCAATTCTCAGGGCGGAATACTCGGAGGTTCGCGAGACAGAAATCTAGGCTATAGCTGGAATGTAGCTAGTAGCAGTTGAAGCTGATGTCGTCTCCTCCAGGTCGATCGAGCAAAATAGAATTGAGCATCTTAGCCTCACATCCTGAGTTGTTGACAGGTTTAGATGCGTGGTTGCGGCTGGGCTTGATTTCTCCTGCTGAGGTTGAAGAATTGTGCCGGCAGTATTTAGTCTGCCCGCTTCCAGATCCGGTTGTACCCCTTTCTAAAATTGACGATCGGGCGTTAGCCCAGCTCTCAAACAGGAGCGCTCCTATTCTCGAACCCAAAATACCTGCTCTCTCTACACAAAAATCATTACCCAGTACCCCAAAAAACGTTGCGGAGCGCCCAAAAACCGCTCAAACCCCAAATTTTATCGGCGAGATTTTGCAGTCGCTAATAGCCGAAATTAGCGTGTTGTGGCTGTTATTCTTAGGACTGTTCATGGTAGTTGTCTCCTCAGGAGTCTTAGCCGCCAGTCAGTGGGAAAAATTTCCGGCCGCCGGACAATACGGAGTTTTGTTAGCTTATACTTTAACATTTTGGGCGATCGGCAGTTGGGCAAAAAAACAGTCTAATTTACACTTGACTGCTCAAACTTTGCAAGAAGTGACGCTGTTGCTAGTGCCGATAAATTTTTGGGCGATGGATACTTTTGGATTGTGGCAATATCCTTGGAATTGGGCAGTTGCAATCGCCGCCGCGCTTATTTTGACTTGGATAACCCGCAGGACAATCAAAGATCAGTATCAAAGTTTGTTTGGAAAAAACTTAACTCTATCCATCGCCCTAAATCACTTGGGCTTGAGTTACTTGCACTGGGGTTGGGGAGTGCTCGGCTTTTCCCTGGCTGCGGTTTATTTGGGTACCGTGGGAACTGCTGCTGCTACAGTTTATCAAGTTCAGCAACAACGGTTGCAATCCATCGCGCCCGGGGAAAACACTGAAACTTTCACCGCTGTCTTCAGTTCTACCCGAGATTTTTTGACTTACAAAAAAGCTGCTTTAATAGCTTATTCTTTAGGAATTTTACTGGGTCGGGCGATATTTGTCAAGGATGTAAATATCCATGAAATGGGTTTAGCTTTGGGTATTTGCGGCGTGCTTTTAGCATGGCTTGATTGGCAGCAACCTGTCGCATCGGAAACGACGATCGACAATATATCCTACCAGTCAAATCCCACTAACTTGTTCAACTGGCAATTAGCCGGAGGGGCTTTGTTGGGCTTGGGGTGGTTGGTTTGTTTTCGCGAAATTCCGCTACAGGCGATCGCAGTTAGCATTTTGGCGGTTGGGTTTTTTTACAACCGTTTAGTGCGCTTTTGGCAAGAGTTTGATTTGCTAATGCTTTTCGCCCTGGGACTTCAGAGTATTTGGATGTTTTGGCGAGTTGTTCCGGCAGGCATTCAAACACTTTTTGTAGCATTTTTAACTCAGCTTACCAACTCTCAGCAAACTCCTTGGGCTGTTTGGGGCGTTCTGCTATTGCCTTATTTAATTTTAACCGTAAGCGCGGCGCAGTTGCTCTACCGATCACGCAAATTTAAACTTGCCCATTTTGGCGAAAATCTGGCTCTCGGTTTGGGGAGTGTTTTAACTATTATTAGTTTAGTCAATCCCTTTTGGCGATCGCTCAATTTATGCGTTTCTACTCTCACATTAGCTTGGATGACTTGGAAATACGTAATTCCCGACAATTCCCGGCAATTTTCGATTCCTGCTTCTGCGCCTAACACAAACCGAAATCCTGGATTTTTGGTTTACCTGACTCACATTATCAGCCTGTGGGCTATATGTTCGGCAATTGACTTGTTTTTTCCCAACCAGAAACCTCCTATTTGGGCGGGAATTTTATTAGTTTTCATGGTGGCTGAATGGGGATTTTTTGTCAGGGTAAGAGCAGCAAATGCCCGACAAAGTTCTGCCGCTTTCCGCTGGCACCCTTCCTGCTGGCAAAGCGGATGGTATTTAGGATTGCTGTTGGCAGGATTGAGCTTTATCTTGCTCTACAATAATTTGCACTCTCCGTGGGGTTTGATTTGGCTGGCGGCGCCTTTGGCTTTGACTGCTGTTGCTAAATACACTGAGGTTTCTCACAAACAACTTGCCAGTACCTTGAGCGCGATCGCCCTAATCATCGCACAATTTCTGATTTTTGATTTTCCCCGGTACAGGTTAATTAGTTTGGGATTGGCAGCGCTGTTGATGTTAGTCAATACTTACTATTTAGTTGAGCTACCAGCGGCTGCGATTGCCGTCGGATTTGGCTTGACTTTTGTATGTGCGGTGATTTATGAATTAGGCTTTTTGTCTGGTTGGACTTGGGCAATTGCTGGGGCGATCGCACTTTTGTGTCTCTGGTTGCTTCGCAGTACGGTTATTCGTTATTCTACCAGTTTGCCTCAACCTTCTGGACAAGCTCAAATTTACGATCGAGCTTTGGATGGTTGGGCAATCTTACTCACCAGCTTGCTGTTAAGCAACATCACTGTTTATTCCTTTGAACTCTACGACGTAGGCACTACCTCGATTTTCCCAGCTTCTGATCAAGTGTTGGCGGCTACTTTGGTAATCGTCGCTGCGATTGTTTTCCGAAGTTGGCGCCAATTTTCCCCGCTGGCAATTTATGCCTTGGCTTGGAGTTTGGAGTTACTCACAGCAATCGGTTTGAGTTTTGTCGATCGCACTACAATTAATTTGGCAGTGGCGAATATTGCCCTCGGCTTATGTACGCAATTGTTGGGCGATTGGTGGCGCCGCAGTGCCGACGATCGCCGAATTTTACCCAGCATTCACGTGATACCGTTGGTTTACGGGGTATTGGGCTTGATTTTGCGATCGCACACCTTTACTAATAGCACTGGTTTAATCTCGCTAGGTGCGTCTTTAATTGCGATCGGTATTGGCAGGCGGCAGCAAGAATTTAAACCTTTAGTTTATTTGGGATTAATTGGCGTCTCAGCTTCCGCTTACGAATCCCTACTATATCAACTTTCCCAAACACGAGGAGGAGCTTTTGGCGACGGCTTAATTGTGCTAGCAACTCTCGGCACAACTTTAACCTATATCTATCGCATCTTATCTCCTTGGCTCAGCAGCTATTTGCATTTAAGTAATGCCGAATTAAAAATATTTGCTCACCTGCACTGGGTTTTGAGCAGTGTGCTGCTGATTTCAGCTTCTGGCTACGATCTTAAATCAGCCTTAAATCTAGGATTAGTCACTGGTACTCTATTAGTCCAGTACGCTTTATTGCAAGGGCGAAATAATCTCGATCGCCAATGGGCAGAAATTTGGATCTACCTGGGTTGGCTAGAAGCCTTTGGCATCCGGCTTTACTGGATGAATACGCCTTTAGTAAAATACATTTCCGGGCCCTTGGCACCCTGGAAAGTTGCCTTTGCTTCTCTATTTGCCTATTTCCTTTACATCCTACCTTGGGATAACTGGGGTTGGTCAAAAAAACCTTGGCAGATAATTGCTTCCCTGATTCCCCTAGTCACTATTTTGGAATCTCCGGCGAAGTTTTATCCGATTAGCTTGCTGGTAGCTGCCGCCTTCTATGTTTTTCTAGCTTGGGAAAAGCGCGAAGTCCGTTTTACCTACGTGAGTGTGGCGATAATTGACTGGATCTTGCTGCGGTGGTTTGGACAAATCGGACTGACTCAGCCGGAATTGTATTTTACTCCTTTAGGGCTTTCTTTCCTTTACGTTGCTCAGTGCGATCGCGCTTTGCGACTGCCGGCAAAAAAAACCCTGCGCCACAATCTGCGAATGCTCGCCACTGTGCTGATTTGCGGGATACCTCTTTTGACTCAGCAAAGCCACGGTTTAGTTGCCGGCTCTTTTAGTTTGGTGGCGATTGCAGCGGGTTTGGCGCTGCGAGTGCGGGCGTTTTTGTTTTTGGGGACAGCAATTTTCTTAATCAATGTTTTCTATCAGTTGGTGGTGCTGATTTTTGACTATCCGCTGATTAAATGGGCGATCGGCTTGGCTTTTGGGATTGTGTTTATCTGGATTGCTGCTACTTTTGAGACTCGGCGCGATCGCATTTCAGCTTTTGTCCAGCATTGGGTTGTACAATTGCAATCTTGGGATTGAGTTCTCCCCAATCAAATTATGTCGCATGGGAGGGGCGAGTTTACCAATCCCCTCTGATTATTTTTTCATAAAATTTTGAAAAATCGCCCTTTTTTTTGGGGTAAAAAGCTTGACGAGGCCGCGTTGATAAGGTACTATTAAATAATGGGAATGGTGACAATTTTTAATTTTAAGTTACCACTCCCATTATCTAAAATATAACCCAGAAATCAACTAAAGTCAATAGGTAAAAATCCCTTTTTTAGCGCCGCAATTTGAACTTGTGAAACCAGAGCAATCCAAAATAAAACGGCGGATTAACCAGATTTACAAAACATCAGTCAAATCCCAAACAAATCTGGGTGACACATCTTATCTTAGAAGGAGCGCCAAATAAATGATGACAACTCAGTTAATCAAGCGCCTGTTCACAGTAAAAGAATATCATCAGATGATTGAATCTGGCATCTTTACCAAAGATGATCGAGTTGAATTGATTCGAGGAGAAATTGTTCAAATGGCCGCCGTCGGTAGAAGGCACACATCCCATGTCAAGCGTCTGACAGAGTTATTCTATATCCGCTTATTATCGAGAGTAACGATTGGAGTCCAAGATCCTGTAGAATTGGGCGATCGCTCTGAACCTGAACCGGATATTTCCTTGCTGCGGCGGCGCGATGATTTTTATGAATTGGGACATCCTCAGTCAGAGGATATTTTACTAATTGTGGAAGTAGCGGATACAACCGCTGAAACTGACAGAAATATCAAAATTCCTCTTTATGCTGAAGCGGGTATTGCAGAAGTTTGGCTGGTAGATATTAACGAGCAATGTGTCGTAGTTTATCGGGAACCTTCTCTATCGGGATATCAAAATATTCAAAGATTCCAGCGGGGTCAGACTTTATCCATTCTAGCTTTTCCAGATATAGAAATTGCACTAGGTGATGTGTTGGGATAAAAAGCTGGACTCATACCATTTTTTTTGTGGCGCGACTTGAGAGTCTAAATGAACAATAATCAGCTATCAGCTATCGAGACTGAGGAAGAATACGATCGCCTCCTAGCAGTGGCCCAGCGGCTGACATTCGCAAAAAACCGCACTCCAGAAGAAAGAGCTTTACACAAGTTATTAGTAACGCTAATTGAAGTTTATGAGGCCCAAAACTATGCGATCGACAAATCCGATCCTCACGAGATTTTGCAACACATCATGGAAGCCAGTGGCACTCGTCAAGCTGACTTAGTGGGCATCGTTGGATCTAGTGGCGTAGTTTCTGAGGTTGTGAATGGCAAGCGAGCAATTAGCAAAGCACAAGCTAAGGCACTCGGCGATTATTTTAAAGTGTCGCCTAGTTTGTTCATTTAATTAGGATTAATCCCAAAAAATGCGATGCTATTTATAGGGTAATATCGTATCCGATCGATTAACCGCAGTCAGATTAGTTCGTAGTGCGGACTTCAGTCCGCTTCTGGAGAGCGGACTGAAGTCCGCACTACGAACCTACAAACCGTTTTTATTATGGTAATCGACCGGATATGATATAATATGCGCTGCGACGCACCCTACAAACTGGCATTTTTTAATTAAAAACCCGGTTTCTTGGAGAAACCGGGTTTTTAATCAGACATTATTTATCTGCGTCTCATCATACTTAATGGCTTAATGCGAATTCCGGTAATCTCGGCTCAGATTCACCACTCGGTAACACCTTAACCACACCGTTTTCATCCACATCTACGATCGCACTTTGACCGTCTTTCAGCTTCCCAGACAGCATTTCCTCAGCCAGTACATCTTCCAACAACCGCATGATGGCGCGGCGCAAAGGTCGAGCACCGTAGCTGGGATTGTAGCCTTCTGTAACTAACAAGTCCTTGAACTTGTCTGTCACCGACAAAGTAATACCCTGTTCGGTTAAGCGGCCGAAGACTTGCTGCAACATGATGTCTGCAATCTGCTTGACTTCTTCCTTATTCAACTGGCGGAAGACGATAATTTCATCCAAGCGGTTGATAAATTCGGGACGGAAGAACTGTTTCAATTCTTCGTTTACCAAGTTGCGAACGCGGCTGTACTGCGCGTCTGCGGCACCTTCAGCGAACTCGAAACCGAGACCACCACCGCCTTTTTCAATTACCCGCGAACCGATGTTTGATGTCATGATCAGCAGCGTATTCTTGAAGTCTACTGTCCGACCTTTGGCATCAGTCAAGCGGCCGTCTTCCAAGATTTGCAGCATCATGTTGAAGACATCCGGGTGAGCTTTTTCGATTTCGTCGAATAAGATCACTGTGTAAGGACGACGACGGACTGCTTCTGTTAGTTGGCCGCCTTCGTCGTAGCCTACGTAACCGGGAGGCGAACCGATGAGTTTGGAAACAGTGTGGCGTTCCATAAACTCCGACATATCTAACCGAATCATCGCTTCTTCGGAACCGAAGAAATATGTGGCTAGGGCTTTTGTCAGTTCGGTTTTGCCGACGCCTGTGGGGCCGGAAAAGATGAAACTGGCGATCGGGCGATTGGGATTTTTCAAGCCAACCCGCGCGCGGCGGATCGCCCGAGAAACTGCGCTAACAGCTTCTTCTTGGCCGATCAAGCGTTGGTGCAAGGTGTCTTCCATGTGCAGCAGCAATTCCGATTCCGATTCTGTCAGCTTGCTAACAGGTACTCCCGTCCAATTTGCCACAATGTGGGCGATGTCTTCTTCAGTGACGATGGGAGAGATTCTGATCTGGCTTTTGTTGATCGTAGCTTCAGCGATTTGGGCTTCAATTTCTAATTCACGATCGCGCAATTTTGCAGCTTTATCGAAGTCTTGTTCGCGCACAGCAGCATCTTTTTCTTTACTGACGGCCGGAAGTTGTTTTTTGAGTTCTTTAACTTCGGGCGGGGTTTGCGAGTTCAGCACGTGGACGCGGGAACCTGCTTCGTCAATTAAGTCGATCGCCTTATCTGGTAAAAATCGATCGTTAATGTATCTGTCTGACAGTGTAGCCGCTGCTTCTAAAGCTGCATCGGAAATTGTCAGTCGGTGGTGCTGTTCGTAGGCCGATCGCAAGCCGTACAATATTTCTATTGTTTCAGCCACGCTCGGTTCGCCAACTTTGATCGGTTGGAAGCGGCGTTCTAGGGCTGCGTCGCGCTCGATGTGCTTGCGGTATTCGTCCAAGGTTGTGGCGCCGACACACTGCAATTCGCCTCGGGCGAGGGCGGGTTTGAGCATATTGGAAGCATCCATGCTGCCTTGAATCGCACCTGCACCGACTAAGGTGTGAATCTCATCGATTACCAGAATGATGTTGCCGGCAGCGCGAATTTCTGCCATGATTTTCGTCAGCCGTTCCTCAAATTCGCCGCGGAATTTTGTACCAGCAATCAGCGAACCCATATCAAGGCTGATTACTTGTTTGTCTTCTAAAATTTCCGGGACGTTTCTGTTGACGATGCGCTGGGCGAGGCCTTCGGCGAGGGCTGTTTTGCCGACTCCCGGTTCGCCTACGAGCACCGGATTGTTCTTCGTGCGGCGCCCCAACACTTGGATCACGCGCTCGATTTCATTTTCGCGACCCACGACTGGATCTAGTTTGCCGGCGGCTGCTAGCTTAGTTAAGTTAGTGCCGAATTCTTCTAAAGTCGGGATTTTGCGATCGCCACCGCCATCTCCTCGGCCTCCGGGTACTGCCGCGACTTCTCCCACGGCGCGAATTACCTGCGTGCGAACTCTCTGGCGATCGATTCCCAGGTTTTGCAGCACCTTCGCCGCCACACCTTCATCGTCTTGAATCAAGCCAAGCAGGATGTGTTCGGTACCGATGTAATTGTGACCTAACTGTCGCGCTTCGTTCAGAGCCGTCTCAAAAATGCGCTTGACGCGGGGTGTAAACGGAATTTCTGGCGGCAGGAAGCCGGAACCTCTACCGATAATATTTTCTATCTCGTTGCGCGCCTCTTTCAAATTGAGGCCCATATCCAGTAATACTTTTGCAGCGATGCCAGTGCCTTCGCCGACGAGTCCGAGAAGGATTTGCTCGGTGCCTACAAAATTGTGACCGAGGCGCCGCGCTTCCTCTTGGGCTAGCATGATTGCTTTAATGGCTTGTTCTGTAAAGCGTTCAAACATATTTTTTCCTTCCTACTGTCTTGGCGAGGGCTGTATCGCTGCTGGTGAGGAGCGATTTGGAACACTACACAAATTATATATGTAAATTTTTGTGTATTTCCTTCAATTCAATGTATCGCTGCTAAGGAGGGGCGGACAGTGGGGAGAGCCGAATAGTAGGGGTGTGTTTGCCGTCTCGCACTACTAGCTACAAGTTTCGGTGCAAATTCAGGCTAGGAATCATACTATTTCTGGTCTCTTACTCTACTTTGCTGCTGCCCCCCTGTCAAGGATTTGCTCAAATGGGCTAGCAAAACTGCTTCAATGGCGATCGGCGAATGCTTTTGTTTGTAATCACCTGCTTCGAGCAAAAGTCTTTCGCCTCCAACAACGTAAGTTGATTTTAACAGGTTCAGGGACTTTTCGGCTGGTGCGATCGCCCTTACCAAATTTGCGGCATTTTTTAATTTCAATTATACACTGACTCGCCCCATAAATTATCCTAGCGCGATCGGCAGTGGTTTTGTACTTTTTGCTTTGTGATTTTTTAACCATAAATAATTGGTTTAAAGCCTCTCTTTTTTAGACAAAAATTAAAATCACACTATTGATTACTCAAATCCTCTTCCTTCAACGTACAGGTCGCACTCATCTGTCAACTGTCAACTGTCAACTCTTCGACTTCGCTCTTCGGGCAAGCTGTCAACTCTTCGACTTCGCTCTTCGGGCAAGCTGTCAACTGCCAACTGCCAACTGCCAACTGTCAACTGTCAAAGCCATTGTGCGAGCAATTGTTCAATAACTTTCACAAAGCCGATCGCAACTTGAATCAGCGGCCACCCCACCAAACTAATTAACACCGCCCAGCGATTTTGAATATCCAAACCTTGCCGAACCGCCACAATTACAGTTAGCAAACTCCACACTGCTAATATCCGCTCAATTCCTTCTCCCAGCAAGGGAATTAACGTTAAAAAATTTAGCACTTGCGGGGCGTAGGCAAATCCGATCGGAACCAGCAACTCGCCATAAGTGACGTGACCTGGTTTGAGCCACTCCCCGATTTTAAATATCGTGAAAGTCCAAAAATAATAACCCCCCGCAACTGCCAAACCCTCTATCCAAAGTGATAAAAATAATACTGATGGCTCAGTTCTATTGATTAACAAAATGACGGCGCTACCCAAAACGCGGGACACCGCCGCTAAAATTACAATTGTTAAAGCTATGCGCTTAGTTCTGCGAGTGTAGGGAGTTTTTTCGTAAAAATTGGCATTCAAAGAAAGCGCGTTCCAAAGCGTTGCCCGCAAACCTGCAATTGAATCTTCTCCCTTCACGTTAAACTCCTGCTCCTCAAGATAGTTGACAAGTTATACAAAATAATGTCTAATACAGCACAATCACCGAAATAATTCTACAGAATTAGGTAATTAACAGGCATTCTACCAGATTTGATTAAATGCTAAGATTAATTTTGCGGATACTGGCGTGGCTGCGCGGAGGAAGTTTAAATTTATTGATCGTCGCAGGTGTAATCCTGATAATTTGGGGCATTCTTTCGCCCGTGGGAACTATTATCTGGTGGCTGGGTCAAGGTGCAGAAACTTTGGGAATCAAGAAAAATCCGCCGGAGATATTGCCCTCAAACAAAGGTAATTTAGAAGCGCGCAAGTCTTCGCCTCTCAATTGTTATATCATCTTTTTACCGGGAGTTGGCGATTTTTCGGGGAACGAATTAACGCCGGGAGAAGAGTTTTTTCTGAAGCGTTTAGTTAAAACTCACCCGCAGTGCGTCGCAGTGGGCGATATTTTTCCTTATTCGGCTTCTAACAAAAGTTTGGGAGGAGAGCGGTTGTTTGCTCCTTTTTGGCGGTTTGCAGAACACGCAAAAACCGGGCCAATTGCGGGGGATATCTTGATCAAAATTCGCAATCTGTGGAGGTTTGCAATTTCTCTAGATTATCGCTACGGTTTTGCATACAACCAGGGAATTGCTAATGTAATTATCGATCGCATGAATGCTAAATCTCCGATTTCAGCTAATCCTCAAAAACCTGTGAAAGTTATTTTAATTGGGACTAGCGGCGGCGCCCAAGTTGCTTTGGGTGCTACTCCATATCTTAAGGACTGGCTGAATGCAGAAGTTACTGTTGTTTCGGTTGGGGGCGTGTTTTCGGGAGAAAATGGTTTTGCAGAAGCCGATCGCATTTTTCATCTGCGCGGCACTCGCGATCCAATTGAGGATATTGGCGGCATAGTTTTTCCCACTCGCTGGTACTGGTACGCGACTTCTCCCTTCAATCAAGCGCGAACTAGCGGCCGGTATGCAGAAGCTTTCAGCGGCCCTCACAAGCACGACGGCGATGATGGATATTTTGGGGAAAATCTGGCGGGGAACGGTCAAAAGTATGTAGATATCACGCTGGAAAAGATTAATCAATTGCCTGTTTGGTCTGAGGGCGCGGCTCAAAGAGAGGACTAAAGTCCTCACTACGAACCCGTAATTTAGGTTTGTAGTGAGGACTTTAGTCCTTCTTAATTCTTCAAGATTAGACTTGAATTGCAAAAATAATTAGGACGGGCTAGAAGCCTATCCTAAATTTTGATTAAAAAGACTTTGGCAATTCAAGTCTATTAATCAAAAAAGGACTGAAGTCCTCACTACAAACCTATTTTATTATAGTCGATCGACCGCACATCATCTCAATCGATAACATATACCTTTTTCAAATTGCACCAGCTCAAAAGCCGGGTCAAGATTTACAGTTGTTTCTCCTCCCCCTAGAAATAGATAGCCGTTTGGGCGCAACACCTGCCGCACTCTCGCTAAAATCGATTGCTTTGTCTGAACATCAAAATATATTAAGACATTTCGCATAAAAATAATGTCCATTTGAGGCACAGATGCAAAGGATTCAGTCAAGTTAATTTGGCGAAATTCGATCGCCCTCCGGAGGTCTTCTTTAATCTGCCATTCCTTGCCGCAGTGATGGAAGTATTTGTGTAACAATGCTGGTGGTAAACCCCGCACTACTTCGTGCTGCGCGTAGCAGCCAGAAATTGCTCGCTTCAGCATTGCTGTAGAGATGTCGCTACCAATTATCTTGACTTGATTTCTCGCCAACTGCGGAAAATATTCGCGCAGCAGCATCGCAATACTGTAAGGCTCTTGGCCGCTGGAACAAGCAGCACACCAAATATTTAAATTACCCTCGCCATCGCTCTGTTTTAATAATTGCGGTAATACTGATGTTTTTAACACCTCGAATGGGTTGACATCTCTAAAAAAAAATGTCTCATTCGTCATCATTGCTTCGACAATTGATTCGTAAAGCGGGTTAAAACGTTGTTGTTTAATTTTTTTTAACTCTGCAACTAACCCGCTGATGGAATTCGCCCCGGCTTCTTTTGCTACGATTCCTAAGCGCGATTCAACGAGGTACATTTTATCTTCTGCCAAAAATACACCGCTGCGATCGTATACGAGTTTTCGGATATAATCAAAATCTGCAATAGTTATCGGCATGATAATTAGGACATTGACAGTTGACAGTTGGCAGTTGACAGTTGACAGTTGACAGTTGACAGTTGACAATTGATAGTTGACAGTTGTCAATTGTTACCTACTACTAATCAACTAATGACTCATGACTAATGACTAATGACTAATGACTCATGACTCATGACTAATGACCACCCTTCGGCTTCGCTCAGGGCAAGATGACTAATGACTAAGGACTATTGACTGCTAAAATCTACAACTTTATCAACATCTAAAAATAGCAACAACTGACCTTCTAGCTTGTACGCACCTCGAATTAACGGGCGTATTTTGCTGGTGAAAGTATCTGGAGGAGTTTCAAAATCCGCTTGAGATACTTCTAAGACATCTCCAATATCATCGACTAACCAACTGACTGTTTCATCGCCACTTCTGACGATTACATTTAAAGGCAATCGTTCGATAGGCCGATCGCACAAATCCAACCGCCTCCGCAAATCAATCGCCGTGACAATTTGCCCCCTCAAATTGATCAATCCGCCCACTACTGGCGGCGCTAGCGGCACTCGCGTCATCTCTTGATAGCGGATGATTTCTTGCACTTTATCAACTTCTATACCAAAAAATAATTCTTCCACAAAAAAAGTACAAATTAGAGTTTTTTCAGTCATTTTTAAGTTATTCCTTTAATGGCATTATCTTGGGCTTGCCAACATCTGCTCGACTCCGAATAAATTGCTGTTAATTACTGCATCTACATCGAGAATTTCCGTAACTTGACCCTGAATCACGGCACAATATGAAATTCCTGCTTGAGTAGCTGTACCTTTAATGTCGATCGCCTGTTCTACAATGTCCAGAATGCGATCGACTACTAGACCCACTTGGTGCTCTGAGCCGATCGACACCACGACTAACGGCAGTTTATCATCTGCTGCGCCCGATCGCCCGCCAAGACCGCTGGGCCCCCAATCAGCCGACTCGCCACCGCTACCAAACACCGCCGACAGATAAATCACCGGCATAATTTGGTTGCGATACTGTACCACACTCTGCTTCCCGACTCGCTCCAACTGATGGCGGGGAAACTCTTCCAAGCGGCAAACTCGCGATAGGTGAATTGCCATCCGCCGATTGTCTGGGCCCTGAAATACGAACAACTGTTGCGGAGGTTCTGAAGATTCGCGGCGACTGTTTTCGTCAGCTAAAATAGCCTTTTCCTGAACCTCCGTCATGTGGGTTTTCTGAGCAATTCCATGCACGTCCAAAATCAAAGCAACTTTACCGTCACCCATGATAGTTGCTCCCGCAAAACAAGCTAGAGATTTTAGTTGTTTTCCTAAAGGTTTAACCACAATTTCTTGCGTGTCGTTGATGGCATCAACCACCAACCCAAAAGGTTTGTCTGTCGCTTGCACCACCACAATATTCAGAGCCTCATCTAGGTCGAATTGCGATTTTTTGCCGTTTTCTACAATTTCTGTTTCTAACTGTAATTCCCGGTTTAAATAAATCAGCGGCAGCAGTCGCCCCCGCAACCGATATACGGGCGTCCCGTGAAACATTTCTATTTTTTTAATTTGTTCTCCTTCCAAGCGCATTAGTTCTAGCAAATTGACTTGAGGAATCGCATATCTGTCGCCTCCGGTAGTAATAATTAATGTCGGAATAATCGCCAGAGTTAAAGGAATTTTTAGCTTAAAAGTTGTGCCTTTACCGACTTGACTGTGAACGTCGATCGTGCCGCTAATTTTTTCAATATGTGTCTGAACCACGTCCATCCCCACTCCCCTACCGGAGATATTGGTGATTTTTTCGGCTGTCGAGAAACTGGGCATAAAAATTAAATTCAGTGCTTCGCGATCGCTCATTCTCGCCGCGTCAACAGCCGAAAATATTCCTTTTTGTACCGCCTTAGTTCTAATCCTATCCGGGTCGATTCCCCCGCCGTCATCGGAGATTTCAATGTTTACTTGACCGCTTTCGTGATAGGCTCGCAGCAGCAGTCTCCCGACGGCGGGCTTGCCTTTGGTAACGCGGACTTCTGATGTTTCGATGCCGTGATCGAGACAGTTGCGGACTAAGTGGGTGAGCGGGTTGGCGATCGCCTCAATTAATGTTTTATCTAATTCCGTTTCTTCGCCTTCCATGTCTAACTGCACTTGTTTTCCCAAGCTGAATGCTGTGTCGCGTACTACCCGGGGGAATTTGTTCCAAATAGTGCGAATTGGCTGCATTCTGGTTTTCATTACTCCTTCTTGCAGTTCGGAAGTAACTAAGTTTAAGCGGCTGGATACTGATTTTAATGTATCGTCGTTTTGGACGTTTGCTGTTTGCGTGCTGGCAAATTCTAAGATTTGGTTGCGGCACAAGACGAGTTCGCCTACTAAGTTCATTAGTTTGTCGAGCAAGCCGACATCTACTCGGATTGCAGTGTCGGAAATTTTGAATTTTTCGCTCTCTGTATCTGCCGTATTTACCTGTTCTGCGGCAGTATTAGTAATGGCGGGAGGTGCCATTTGGTCGATCGACAATAAAGCTTTTTCACACAAAGGCTCTGTTGTCAAGTCTAATTTTTCCGGTTCCGGGGCGGCAACTTCTAAAGCTGCGGGGGTGGATTCAAGGGATCTCGCACTCGGCTCTACTTCGGATTGGCCGCCCTCGGCTGCTTGGAGTTGCAACAGTCGATCGAGCAATGCGGTGTGGGCGATGGGGCTTTCTTCTCCCGTCTTTTCCAGGGCTTCCATGTGCGATCGCACCGCATCGATTGTCTCCAACAAAGCGCTAGTAATCTCAGGAGTTATCGCCATTGTGCGATCGCGCAAACGACTCAGCAAATTTTCTCCCGCGTGGGCTACCGCCTCCAGTTTTTCTGCACCCAAAAAGCCGCTATTGCCTTTAATCGTGTGCAAGCTGCGGTAAATCCGGTTCATCACATTTGGATCGGCATCGTTTTGTTCTAAAGCTACTAAATCCTCCTCAATTTGGTTGAGATATTCGTAGCCTTCAATCAAAAATTCCTTGACATCTTCATCAATTTCCATCGATCCCGTTCCTTATTCATCGGTTTGACGCGCAAGATTCAAATAAATCATCTAATAGTTTTAAAATGTAGTGCGCCCCAGTCAGCATTATGCTCGATCGGGCGATCGGCTGGATGATTGCCAACTTGCCCCCATTAGTATACTATATTTATACAAATTAGCCTAAATAATTAACTTCCCAGCACTACTGTCGGATTTTTTAAATCTGGTAATAAAAAATTCATCTCAGGGTTTACCAGACAAAGTGCCAACCAAAATGCAGGACTTAAACAGTCTGGGTGCGCCCCAACCCGGTTTCTCAGTAAATGCCTGTCTCAAAACATCTTATTTATTGTATATACTGGATTTCGTGGAGCGGCGATCGGAAAGAAGCTGGCAGAATAAATAAATATAAATTTCTTGAATTATTACCTCAAAAATATATTTTTTTACAGCTTCTTTTGTATACATAAATTTGCCAAGTTTTTTCCATAAATAAAATGCTAGAACAAATAGAACAAGCCCAAGAAAAATTCAGCGTTCTCGATCGAGTTCCCATCGGATTGTGCGTGATAGATCGCGATTTTACCGTGCTGTTTTGGAATCGGACTCTAGAGCAGTGGACAAAAAAGAGCAAAAAAGAAATAGTAGGAACCAACCTCAAAACTCACTTTCCTCAACTCGACGCACCTAAATATCAATCTCGCCTCAAACAAGTATTTAACAATGGATTGCCCGCCGTATTTTCTCCACAACTGCACCAGTCCCTAATTTCATCAAATCTACGCAACGGCAAACCGCGAATTCAAAATACCAACGTTACTCCCATACCAGCGCTCGAAGGAGAAGGTTTTTATGCTTTAATCGCGGTTCAAGATATTTCCGAAGTTACGCAGCGCATCCAAAACTACCAGCAAGAAATTAAGCAGCGATTAGTTATAGAAGAAGAACTCAAGCGCGCCACCACCGACGCCGAAGCTGCTAACCGAGCTAAAAGTGAATTTTTGGCAATGATGAGTCACGAAATCCGCACGCCGATGAACGGAGTTATCGGCATGACTGAGCTGCTCCTAGACACGCAACTGTCGCCAAACCAGCGAAATTTTGTGAATACAATCCGCACCAGCGGTGATGCTTTGCTGGCAATTATTAACGACATCCTCGACTTTTCTAAGATAGAAGCAGGCAAGCTGGATTTAGAACGAGAACCGTTTAATCTCAGAAACTGTGTTGAAGAAGCTTTAGATTTAGTCGCGATGAAAGCTGCTGAAAAACAGCTCGATTTAGCCTGCGAATTGGATGCCAGCGTCCCCGCTTTCCTGTACGGAGATGTCACCAGACTGCGACAAATTTTGATAAATTTGCTCGGTAATGCTACCAAATTTACCGAAGCAGGCGAAGTGGTAGTTAAAGTAACAGCAAAACTGATTGCCCGCGCTGCTATAGAAGTTGCCGAAACAGACTTTGTTGCTGCAAAAAATTTGGGCTTTGACAGCCAAGCATCCCGTCAAAAACCTGCTTTAAATTTTCCATTTCCAGACTCCGGTACTCACACTCCTCAATGTCTAGAAAAATCAGAAATTGGCAATTATCAAATTCAATTTACTGTCAGAGACACAGGCATCGGAATTTCAGCCGATCGCCAAAATCTACTATTTAGAGCCTTCAGTCAAGTTGACAGTTCCACCACTCGCAAATACGGCGGTACAGGCTTAGGTTTGGCAATCAGCAAACGCCTGAGCGAAATCATGGGCGGTACGATGTGGGTAGAAAGCCAAATCGGTAAAGGTTCTAAATTTTATTTTACCATCAAAGCTCAAGCAGCACCTGCTCCTGTAGAAATATTAAACCTGAATGCACCGCAGCCTCAACTAGCAGGTTTGCGGTTGTTGCTAGTTGACGATAATGCTACTAACCGCAAAATTATTACCCTCCAAGCTAAGTCTTGGGGAATGGTTGTGCGCGCTGCCAAATCCGGCGCCCAAGCGCTGAAAGTGCTGCAACGTCAAAGTCTGTTCGACTTGGCGATTTTAGACTTTCATATGCCCGCAATGGACGGCATTACTTTAGCTGAAAAAATGCGGGATGTTCCTCAAGGTAAAAATTTACCTTTAATGATTTTGAGTTTTGGCGGCCGGCCATCGACGCGGGAATTTCAAGGGCGAGTTGAATTCGCAGCTTTTATATACAAACCAATTAAGCAAGCGCAGCTCCATGAAGTTTTGCTCCGCATCATTAACGGGGAATGTACTATAAATCATCCCTGTGTTGTACAACCTCAATTGACGCAGGAATTCGCGGCAAAACTGCATTTAAAAATCCTGATAGTTGACGATGTAGAAGTCAATCAAATGGTGGCCGCCCAGATTTTAAACAAGTTAGGCTACAATTCCGATTATGCTAGCAGCGGCCGAGCAGCTTTGGATGCTTTGGAGCGTTCGGAATACGATATTGTGTTTATGGATATGCAGATGCCAGAAATGGACGGGCTGGAAACTACTCGCCTGATCCGCCAGCGGTTTGCGAGGGATTTGTCTTTACAAAATCCTGATTCAGCAGCTCGATTTTTAGCCACAGACGAGCAATCTGAGGATCTAACTTCCCCCAGGGAAAATGCCAAATCGACTTCTCCTTGGATTGTGGCGATGACGGCTAATGCGATGCAGGGCGATCGCGAGCTTTGTTTGGGAGCTGGGATGAATGATTATATCACTAAGCCGGTGCGAGTTCAGGCTATAGTTCAGGCGATCGCCGCTTTCGATCGAGAAACCGAGCGCTCCGAGTTTCATCCCGAGCTCAAAAATCCGCAGCCACAGCCGACAGACTTGGCTTCACAAGTTCTGTCTGGAGACGAGATGAAAAATGTTGAGCCGGAGATTGACGAAAATGCCTTTCAAGAGTTAAAGCATTTAATCGCCCGTGCAGGTGTTTTGATTTCACAAATAGAAGCTGGATCTCAATCGATACCGCCAAAATATCATCCTCATATTGAGGAAATTATAGCCGTTACGGGCAACATTCAATTGCCGGCTTTACCTGCTGTGACAAATCCCAGCTCAGCACCAGAAAAATCCCAAAATTCACCGCTAGCAGCCGCAGCAACATCTCTACCAAAAACAGCCACATCCGCGATCGAAGTGCCGCCTCTTGACAGTCAAACTTTTGAAGAAATCAAAGAGTTATTAGGAGACGAAGCCCAAGAATTTTGGAGCGAACTCGTTGAGAAATTTCTGGAAGTTGTACCGCCAAGATTGCAGCAACTCGCAGATGCTGTCAATCAAGCGGATGCTCCAGCCATGAAAGCCTCTGCTCACGCTCTTAGAGGTGCTTGTACGACAGTCGGAGCGCTCCCTTTGTTTCAATTGTGCGCCCAGCTAGAACAGATGGCGCGCAATGATACGATCGCCGGTAGCGAGGTTCTGATGTGCAAAATTGCCGCCGAATATCAACGGGTAAAAGCGGCTTTGCTATCTAGTTAAGCTGTTGGACATTTTAGTTGAATATTTGGGGCGCGCTCCGTGGGTGCCCCCCCCGCAGCCCGATGGTTGAGAATGTATTGCTGATTGACAAAAGCGATCGGATATGAGTTTAGCCGCGCAGGGCGATCGATCGTTTTCCCCAAAATCTTTGAAATATTAGGCTATTTAGCCAATTGCACAACTTTAAAAATTTTGACATAATATTATAGAATTCTCAACATAATCTCAACAGCAACGCGACAACTAAATCCGTAGCTTTTCCCTGACTGTAATTTTACAGTATAAAAAAATACACTCAATTATCGGTCGCGCCGCAAGTTCAGTTTCATAGGGAGTATTAGATTATACAAGTGTTGGAAATTACCAGAAAGAATTGGTTGAAAGCCGGAACCCTTGTAAGGAGAAATTACAACAAGACTATTGATTGCTCCAATCCTCTTGGTTCCTGGTAGAACTCACTGTCAACTGTCAACTCAACAGAGCATCAACTTATCTATCTCAACCCAGAAATTAAATCTATCTGTTTCTGACTAAGAACTTGATGATATTCTCGCAATACTATGATTAGTGCTGACTTTAGAAAAAACTCGCCAACCCCACCCCAAATTTTGATCGTCGATGACGAACCAACCCAGCAGCTATTTACCCGCCGGATTGTGGAAAAAGAAGGCTACCGGGTAATTGAGGCATCAAACGGACAAGAATGTTTAGATATTTGTCAAAAGATGCTCCCAGATATTGTCTTATTGGATGCCATGATGCCTGTAATGGACGGTTTTACTTGCTGCGCTCAACTCCAAGCCCATCCCCTGACGCAAAACATCCCGGTGCTAATGCTGACAGCGCTAGATGACAAAAAATCAGTCAATCAAGCTTTTGAAGTAGGAGCAACAGATTATGTGACAAAGCCGATTCACTGGCCAGTGCTGCTTCAGCGAGTGCGGCGCTTGATTCAACAGTCTCAAATGTACCGGCAGTTGATCGAAAGTCAAGAGAAAACTCAAAAATTATTGCTGAACATCTTACCAGAGTCGATCGCCCTGCGGCTGCAAGCAGAAGTAACCGAACACTTGGTAATCGCCGATCATTTCCCCAATGTCAGTGTCTTATTTGCTGACATGGTAGGCTTTACCAAGCTTGCCTCAGAAATTCCTCCCATTGAATTAATAGTCAAACTCAATTCGATTTTCTCAGAATTTGACAAACTAACCGAGAAATACGGGTTAGAAAAAATTAAGACAATTGGTGACGGCTATATGGTAGCATCTGGATTACCGATCCTTCGGGACGATCATGCTGATGCGATCGTACAAATGGCCCTAGCCATGCAGCAAGCTATGGCGCGGTTAAACGCCCAAACAAAAGAATTCCACAGCCTGCGAATTGGCATTCACTCCGGGCCTGTGGTTGCAGGGGTCATCGGAACTAAAAAGTTCAGCTACGATCTTTGGGGCGACACAGTAAACACCGCAAGCCGCATGGAACAATACAGTTTTCCCGGCTGCATTCAAGTGACAGAAGACACCTACAAACAGTTGTCAAACAAACATTTGTTTGCAGAAAGGGGCATGATTGATGTTAAAGGCAAAGGTAAGATGAAAACTTACCTCTTATAACAGTTGACAGTTGACAGTTGACAGTTGACAGTTGACAGTTGACAGCTTTATTCAGTTGACAGCTTTATTCAGTTGACAGTTGACAGCTTTATTCAGTTGACAGCTTTATTCAGTTGACAGTGGGTGCATCTTCTCGCTTCTATAGGAGTGATTATTAGCTAAACTCGCCCCTACAAAATACTCTTGTTTTTTGTGAAATGACCTACTGATCCGAAACTATCCATTCCCAATTCCCAATTCCCAATTCCCAATTCCCAATTCCCAATTCCCAATTCCCAATTCCCAATTCCCAATTCCCAATTCCCAATTCCCAATTCCCAATTCCCAATTCCCAATTCCCAATTCCCAATTATTTAACTTAAGGAAAGCGCCAAAATGGGTTTAGTTTTAATTATAGATGATGCAGCATTTGCTCGGCGAATGATTCGCAAAGCAATCGAAGAAGCCGGACATCAAGTTATAGAAGCAACCAACGGACAAGAAGGGTTAGATATGGCTGCTTCGCATTCGCCAGACTGTATCATGACAGATTTGTTAATGCCAGAAATGGACGGTTTTGCCTTCCTCAAAGCCCTGGGCGAAAAAGGTTCAAAAATTCCAGTAATCGTACTTTCAGCAGATATTCAAGACAGCGCTAAGCAGAAGTGCGCTGAATTGGGAGCATTTATGATGCTGAAAAAGCCCCCAAAAGCTCCAGACATTCAGGCTGCAATCCAAAAAGCTCTGGATAGCAAATAGGAGATAGGAGAGTGGAGCTAACAGCAGATGAAATCGATGCTTTGAAAGAGCTGATCAATATTGGCGTGGGAAGTGCCGCTGGAATGTTGAACGAAATGATTCAATTTCCCATCCGGTTGCAGATTCCAGATATTGAGCTTTTATCCGCGAAGGAGCTCAGAAGCGAATTAAAAAAACGCTTCGGCATAGATCCTCTTTCCACTGTGCAACTCGGCTTCACCGGCTCATTTAGCGGCAGCGCCCAGCTACTTTTCCCTACCGACAGTGCGGTGAATTTAGTCTCTGTTCTCACTGGCGAACAAAAGGGAAGTCCTGACCTTGATGCTCTCAAAATTAGTACCCTCAGCGAGGTCGGAAATATGGTCATTAACGGTGTCATGGGCTCAATTGGCAATATTTTAGACCAGCCGTTAGACTATGCGGTTCCCTATTACGCAGAGGAGGAAATTGAGGAATTACTGTTAAAAGAACATTCTCTGGAGTGCGGGAGCGTGCTGTTGGCTCCGGCTCATTTTAGTATTGAAGAGCTGCAAATTCAAGGAGATATTTTGCTATTCTTTGATATGGGTTCCTTTCAGATGCTGCTGAAGGCGATCGCCGCAGTATCTTAAATACCGCAAATCTTCTTAATGAAAAGAGATTATTTGCATCCAAGACTGCAAGCAAAAACTTGCTGGCCCACAGCAAGTGCAGAAAACGTTCTACAGATTGTGACTGCCCAATTGACCTAATAATTCGTATAAAAATACCTAAGACATGAGTACACAAAATCAATCACCAGCCTCAAAATCTCCAGAAATTGATTCGTCGGCTAGCGGGGATTTAAGCGAGACTGTAGTTGCAGAAACCGACGCCAGCCAGGGGACAGCAGAGATGCTCGACAGCCAGTGCCGCCAGCAACTGATTCTCGCTCTAACAGCAGTCAGAGATGGCGACTTTAGCGTGCGTTTGCCCGCTGACAACGGCTTGGGAGAAATTGCCAAAGTGTTTAATGAAATGGTGAGTGTCAATGAAAAGTTTGCTGACGAAGTAGAGCGCGTCAGCCAAGCAGTTGCCGAGGAAGGCAAAGTCCCCAAGCTAACGGCAATTAAAGAATTTAAAGGTTCTTGGGTGAGCAGTATTGACGCGGTGAACGTGACGCTAAACAGCTTAGTTCTTCCGACGATAGACATGGCGCGAGTCCTGCACGCTGTGGCTAAAGGTGATTTGTCGGAGAAATTTAGCTTAGAAGTTCAAGGTAAACCGATCAAAGGATTGTTCCGCCGCATTGGGACGACTCTCAACAAAATGGTAGACCAATTAAATGGTTTTAGTTTAGAAGTAACTCGCGTCGCCCGGGAAGTGGGCAGCGAAGGCAAGTTGGGAACTCAAGCAGAGGTAGAAGGGCTTTCGGGTATTTGGAAAGAACTTACCGAAAGCGTTAACTTGATGGCGGCAAATCTCACAAATCAAGTGCGGAATATTACCAAGGTGGCAACGGCAATTAGTGTCGGGGATTTGAACGAAAAAATTACTGTTGAAGCTGAAGGGGAAATTTTGCAACTGAAAGATACTCTCAATCAAATGGTTGACTGTCTCAATGATTTTGCAAAAGAGGTGACGCGGGTAGCAAAAGAGGTGGGAACTGAGGGCAAACTTGGGGGTCAAGCACAAGTCCACGGAGTTGCTGGAGTCTGGAAGGATTTAACCACAAATGTTAATTTGATGGCGAGCAATCTTACCAGTCAGGTACGCAGTATTGCGGAAGTTACTACAGCAGTTGCTCAGGGAGATTTGTCTAAGAAAATTACTGTGGAAGCTGAAGGGGAAATTCGGGATCTGAAGAATACGATTAATGACATGACTGTTCAGCTCAATGAGTTTGCTTTAGAAGTGACGCGAGTTGCTAGAGAGGTTGGCGTTGAAGGTAGATTGGGAGGTCAAGCAACAGTTGAGGGTTTGTCGGGGACTTGGCTGAGTTTGGCTGGTAATGTGAATATTATGGCGGCTAATCTTACGGAACAAGTTCGGAGTATTGCGGAAGTTTCTACGGCGGTGGCTAAGGGAGATTTGTCTAAGAAAATTACTGTGGAAGTTCAAGGAGAAGTTCTGGAACTTAAGGATACGTTGAATACGATGGTTGACCAGCTTAATACTTTTGCCGATGAAGTAACTGGGCTGGCTAAACAGGTTGTTTCTGGACAATTGGGAGGGCAGGCGACTGTTCCTGATATTGGCGGGACTTGGAAAGATTTGACGGATAATGTTAATTTGATGGCGGCGAATTTGACGGCTCAGGTACAGCATATTTCCCAAGTGGCGATCGCAGTTAGCAGTGCTTCGGAGGAATTGATTGGGGAAAGCCAAAATATGGGCGCTGCGGCTGAGGAAACTTCGGCTCAAGCGGGGACGGTATCTGCGGCGGCGGATTTAGTTAATAGCAATACTCAATCGGTGGCTACGGGGATTGAGGAAATGAATGTGAGCATTAAAGAAATTGCTAAGAATGCTTCGGAGGCTGCGACGGTTGCGAATTCGGCGGTGAGGATGGCGGAAACTACGAATCAAACGATTACTAAACTCGGCGTTAGTAGTGCAGAAATTGGTAATGTTGTCAAGGTGATTACTTCGATCGCCCAACAGACTAATTTACTGGCTCTGAATGCTACGATTGAGGCGGCGCGGGCTGGGGAAGCGGGTAAGGGTTTCGCGGTGGTGGCGAATGAGGTGAAGGAGTTGGCGAAGCAAACGGCGGTGGCGACTGAGGATATCAGCAAGAAGGTGGAGGCTATTCAAGCTGATACTAAAAGCTCCGTGCAGGCGATCGGGCAAATTACTTCTATTATCAACCAAATCAGCGATTTCCAAACGACGATCGCCAGTGCCGTTGAGGAACAAACGGCTACAACTACCGAAATTTCGCGCAATATCAACCAAGTTGCGATCGGTTCTTCGGAAATTGCCCGCAACATTACCAGCGTCGCCGATGCAGCCGAAAGTACCGCCGCCAGTGCTAGCAATACTCAAAATTCTGCGATCGAACTATCAAAAACTGCCGCCCAATTGCAAGGACTTGTCAATCAATTTAAGTATTGACAGCGGACAGCGGACAGTTGACAGCGGACAGTTGACAGCGGACAGTTGACAGCGGACAGTTGACAGCGGACAGTTGTTATTATCGTTTAGCGTCTTTGTAGCCTGTCAGTTTTGCTTTTGTATGAGTGCGAGCATCCCCACTCGCACTCCCAAAATACAAAGGATAAACCTCTACATTTTTCTTGACTTCTGTGGCAGTACAAATGTCTATTAAAGATATTTGTGAGTCTGTTGTATTCGAGACAGAAGAGACGGAATAATATCAAAATTAGCGGTAAAACTAAGGTGTGCATTCATTGTACGCTCTACATCATTAGGCTATGCGTCAAAAATTGGTTAAAATTAATTACCAATTACCAATTACCAATTACCAATCATATAAAATGAAAACATACTCAAAACCAATTTCACTAATTCTGATTGGTGGCTTTTCAAATTCAGAAAATCAGACATTGCGCGAAACTTTAAAAGCAGACGAATATGTATTTGCCGTAGCTACAGATTTATACAATTGTTTAGTTCTCGCTGAGTGCCACCATCCCAAAGTTGTCATCTTAGATTTTGCAGCGATAGAACACAATTATTTACCGATAATCCAATTTTTGCACTTGTTACAAATACCCACCATTATACTCAGCGACGACTTAGCAAGAAACATGATTCAGTATTTGTCGCTTGCAGGAATATTCGCAACTCTCAAAAAAACAAACAATCAATTAGAATTGCGGCAAACCGTGGCAATTGCTGCTTACCCAAACGGTGGCGGTGCAATTGATGGCGACAGTCAACTGCGGGATTTCAACTTAGGCAAGCTCGAAACAGGAAAACACACCAAATTACAGGATGTTGTCAACAAAGCAATCGGCACGGCAGTTTCTCAGATGAGCGAAATGATCGCCTGTGAGGTAAAATTTGAAATGCCTTCTGCTCAAGCACTATCGCCGCTATTTTTGCAAAAAAATCTGATTCACACTTTGGGAAAAAACTTAGTATCTGTGGCGCAGATTGATTTTAACGGGGATTTATCAGGTTCGGCTAAGATGTTGTTTTCCTGTGATGCTGCCGATGCTCTTGTTTTAGCTCTCAACGGCGGTGGCGATGTCGCCAGCGAGGAATTTAAGCAAGAAAAAGCCGATATAATGGGGGAAATTGGCAATTTAGCTATTAGCGGTATCGTTGGCACATTTAGCAATACATTAAAGTACGATCTCGGTTATGTAGTTCCCCACTATATAGAAGGTTCGGCGGAGCAAATTTTTAGTGCTATGAGTTTTAATATGCGGTCAACCATTATACTGTTTATGTCTCGTTTTAAAATCATCGATCTTGCGGTAAAAGGCGAGTTGATTCTGTTTTTTCAAGCTCGTTTGCTCCTAGATTTGTTATTTCGAGTCAAATAAAATAAGATGCCCCTAATTAAAATTTTAATTGTTGATGCTTCTGTGGTGGTGCGCCGATTATTAAATAACGTACTAGACGGCGATCCTGCACTCGAAGTTGTGGGGACTGCACCCAACGGTAAAATCGCTTTAGCCAAGATTTCTCAGATGAATCCTGATTTGATTGTGCTGGATGTGGAGATGCCGGAAATGGAGGGTTGGGAGACGCTGGCAGCTATCCAAAAACAGCACAAGGATATTCCGATAATTATCTTTACGGCGCTGACAGAGTTGGTGGCTGTTACGACTCTGAATGCTATGGCGCTCGGTGCTACGAATTATGTGGCTAAGCCTCAGAATATGAAGGGCAATGAAGAGGCGCTAGAGTACGTCCATAATCAATTAATCCCTAAAATTAAGGCTTTTTTTAAGGGGAAACAGAGCGAAAAGTTGGGTAATATCAAATTGGGTGAAACTAACAATATTTTTACCACGCAGTTGCCAAATATATCGCAGTCTATTTCGTCTAATTTAGCGGTAAATATTAAGTCTAAGGTTGAAATTGTGGCGATTGGGGCTTCGACGGGCGGGCCAAATGCTTTGGAAGCTGTTTTGCAGGATTTGCCGGCTAATTTTCCTGTACCAATTGTGATTGTGCAGCATATGCCTCCGGTTTTTACGAAGCGTTTGGCCGATCGACTAACCTCCAAGTGCCAAATTAGAGTGGAGGAGGCTGTGACGGGATGTATTGTCGAAGCTGGGCGGGCTTGGATAGCGCCCGGTGATTACCATATTGTGTTGGAAAAACAGGGTTTTGGGGTGCGAATTCGCACGCATCAAGAGGCGCGGGAAAATTCTTGTCGCCCTGCGGTGGATGTGCTGTTTCGATCGACTGCTAAGATTTATGGTGCTGGTGTTTTGGGTGTGGTGTTGACTGGAATGGGGCAAGACGGGCTGCTGGGCTGTCAGAATATTCGGGAGGCTGGCGGTAAGATTATTGCTCAAGATGAGGCTAGCAGCGTTGTCTGGGGGATGCCGGGAAGTGTGGTTAATTCTGGTTTTGCCGATCGAGTGGTATCCTTACAAGACATGGCACGCGAAATTATCGATCGAGTCAGTAGTCAGTAGTCAGTTGGCAGTAGTCAGTTGGCAGTTGGCAGTTGGCAGTTGACAGTTGGCAGTTGACAGTTGGCAGTTGACAGTTGGCAGTTGTACTTTGTTTTTCCCTTTTCCTTCTTGTTTTCCAATTACCAATTATATCGTGTCCGAGCGATTAAACGCAATAATATTAGTTCGTAGTGCGGACTTAAGTCCGCTCTCCGGAAGCGGACTTAAGTCCGCACTACGAACCGTTTTTGTCATGGTAATCGACTGGACATAATATTACCAATTACCAATTACCAGTGACCAATTACCAGTGACCAATTCCCCATTACCCATTACCCATTACCACCGATCAATGTCTCGACCAACATTATATATTGCCCTCACCAATCATGGATTCGGCCATGCCGTCCGAGTTTCCTCCGTCGCTGCAAAAATTCAAGAATTAAATCCAGATATTTTATTAATTATCACCACAACTGCACCTCGCTGGCTGCTGGAATGTTACATTACTGGCGATTTTATCCTCCGTCCCCGTGCTTTTGATGTCGGAGTTGTGCAAGCTGATAGTTTGCATATGGATAAAGAGGCGACTTTGGAAAAATTGCGGGAAATTAAGAAAAAGCAAAATTCTATTGTTGCGGGTGAAGTTAATTTTATTAAGCAAAATCGGGTGGGTTTGGTGTTGGCAGATATTCCTCCTTTGACAACACGAATGGCGGCAGCGGCTGGGGTTCCTTGCTGGATGATGAGCAATTTTGGGTGGGATTTTATCTATCGAGATTGGGGTGGCGAATTTACGGAAATGGCTGATTGGATTGGTGAATGCTTCGGAAAGTGCGATCGGCTTTTTCGTCTGCCTTTGCACGAACCGATGCCAGCTTTCCCCAATATTCAAGATGTGGGCTTAACTGGTGGCAATCCTCGTTATAGTAACGCAGAAATTCGGGAAGTATTCGGCATCAAATCACCGCCGGAAAAAACTGTGTTGCTGACTTTTGGCGGACTGGGTTTAGAGGCAATTCCTTATCAAAATTTACAGCTATTTAGCGATTGGCAATTTATCACTTTTGATGCGTTAGCTCCGGATTTCCCGAATTTGATTAAAGTCAAAAATTCAAAATTTGCAAATTCTTTCCCAATTTTACCGCGTCCGGTTGATATGATGCCTGTCTGCGGCCGTTTGGTTTCTAAACCGGGATACAGCACTTTTTCGGAAGCTTTGCGTTTGGAAATACCTGTGGTTTCTATCATGAGAGAAGGTTTTGCGGAAGCTGCGGTGTTGTTGGAATGGCTCCAAAAGTATGCACAACATCAAATTGTGACGGCGGCGGAGTTTTTTGAGGGGGATTGGGGGTTTTTGCGACAACCGCTGCATCCGCCGCTGTTGTCGGATAAGTTGGATAAGCACGGTACGGAGGCGATCGCCCAAGCTGTTGTAGACTATTTTAAAAATGGGGATTAGGATCAGGGCGATTGATGAGGATTTTTGCAAACAGTCTCATCCAAAATCGGAAATCGAAAAATGGAAAATCGAAAATCGAAAAATGGAAAATCCCAAATCTAAAATCTAA
Organism: Microcoleus sp. bin38.metabat.b11b12b14.051; assembly: GCF_013299165.1. Classification (NCBI taxonomy): domain Bacteria; kingdom Bacillati; phylum Cyanobacteriota; class Cyanophyceae; order Oscillatoriales; family Microcoleaceae; genus Microcoleus; species Microcoleus sp. bin38.metabat.b11b12b14.051. Next base: position 110,533 of record NZ_JAAFKD010000010.1, on the reverse strand, counting down.
AATCTAAAATCTAAAATCGAATGACGGCGATTGAAATCGCGCCTACACAAACAATGTCGGCGGAGGCCGACTCAAGAGAAGCTGTAGGGTGTGTCGCCATTAAAAATCTCTGCCACAAAATCGACTTTTCGACTAGCGACGCACCAGCACTCCCCAGCTATTGTAAACACACCCAAAAATATATTGTAGTAATAATTCTTAGACATGGTATTACAAGTCTCATCGAATTTTTACAATATAAGACGGCGATTAGAAATCGCGCCTACACAAACGAAGTCGGCCTCCGCCGACTGAAGAGTTTACAATAGTCTCACGTACAATCCACAATCCCAAATCTAAAATCTAAAATCTAAAATCTAAAATCCAATGCTTCATCATCAACAAATACTCAGAATTCAAACGACAGGCAAGTCTCTGTGCAAAATCACTCCTAAGATAGAAGATGCGGTGGCGAAATCTGGTATTCAAACGGGACTTTGTAGCTTATTTTTGATGCACACTTCTGCTAGCTTGGTGATTCAAGAAAATGCTGACCCGGATGTACTTCAGGATTTGGCTAATTTTTTGGCTAAACTGGTACCGGAGGGCGCGAATTACATTCACGATGCGGAAGGCCCCGACGATATGCCGGCGCACATTCGCACTGCGCTGACTCATACTTCCGAACAAATCCCGATCGCCCGTGGTAGATTATTGTTAGGAACTTGGCAGGGAATTTACCTCTGGGAACACCGCCAGCGGGGCAGCCTTCGCGAGTTAGTTGTTCATGTCAGCGGCGTTTGATGGGAATCTGTACCTCGCTGATTTTAGCTGCTTCCGCTGTCATCGGGGAGTTGTAAAAAAAGCGCCGCGGTGGCCCGACTATTTCGTATTCGGGATGTTCTTGAAGCCAATCTTTGAGTTTCTGGAGGTTGTTTTCGTAGCTTTCCCAAGTGTAGGCGCCCCGCACGCCGATGCTGACAACTGTCATCGGCGAAGTATCGGTGACTTCGACAGCGGCGTTAACGCTGCTAGGGGCGATGTTTGGTGCGGGATACAAAAATGAAACTTCTGCAACAGGAACTGCATTGATTTGCTCGGAAGTTTCTGTATAGCGCGCTTCTACTGGTGTTGTCATCGCAATTTGGTTGTTGCTGATGTGTTGAAATAAGGGGTTAAATGCGATTCCTGTCGCTTGTCGCAAATCGCCCGCGTGGGTGTAGGTGACAGCACGGTATGGAGGATATTGCTTAACTTCTATAACCCCAATCTGTGCCGGTTCAGGGAATCCACTAGGTAATGCCATTTTAGATTTTAGATTTTAGATATTATATTTTACACTAAAGGATGAGGAAATAGTTACTCCCGAAGGGTTTGGAACTTACTTGCTGTTGCATTTTGTGTGGCAACTGTTATAAATAGGCTGAGATTGTTTCCAGACGATCGATCGACTGGCACAATCAGTTTAGTATTTTTTGAGGGTGCTGCTAACTGTCGATCGCCTAAAATTAGTTTAGAGATTTATTAACTAACCTCGTAATAATACGGACGACACTGAGCAAGCAGAGAAACATTAATCTAGTTGTCCTTGAAAAATTACCGTTTTTCAGGGGCGTCTGCTATTTTTGTCGGAAAATATTCCGCTGTTGTGCCGATCGATCTGTGGGTTCTGAGTTATTACCACGCTTATCGGCTTTGTGCAACACCGCTCAATTATACTGCTTTCAGGGCTTGACATATGAAAAAGATTCTAGTGATTGAGGACGACCAAGTAATTCGCGAGAATATTCTCAAACTCCTCAAAGCAGAAGGTTTCGACGTGACGGGTGCATCCAATGGAGCGGAGGGTTTAAATGCGGCTGTGTCAAATCTTCCTGACGTGATTCTGTGCGACGTGACGATGCCGCAACTTGACGGGTATGGGGTGCTGGCGGCCTTGCGATCGCATCCTGTTACTGCTACAGTACCCTTTATTTTTCTCACAGGTAAAGCCGATCGCTCCGAAGTGCGGCAAGGTATGGAATTGGGAGCAGATGATTACCTGACTAAACCTTTTACTAAAGCTGAGCTTGTGGGCGCGATATCAAGCCGCTTGAAAAAACAAGCAGCTTTGGCAAAACAGCAGTATAATTTGCGATCGCCAAGCAGCGAATCGCTCCCAGATGCCGACAAATTAGAGCAAATCAAAACAACTTTGTGTGCAGCCCTCGAAGGAGAAGAATTTCAAGTTTACTATCAACCGCAGGTCAATGTCCAGACTGGTAAAATCATGAGCGCAGAAGCTTTAGTGCGCTGGCTGCATCCTGAAAAAGGGCTGATTTCCCCCGCCGAATTTATTCCAGATGCCGAAGAAACTGGCTTTATTGTAGAGTTAGGCGAGTGGGTTTTGCAGACAGCTTGCAGGCAAATACAGGTTTGGCAAAATGCTGGTTTTTCCTTGCAGCAGGTAGCGGTGAATCTGTCGCCCCGCCAATTTCACCAGGCGAATCTGGGCAGCAGAGTTGCCGAGATTTTAGCAGAAATTGGTTTGTCACCGAGCAGTTTGGAATTAGAGCTGACTGAAAGTATGATGGTGGAGGATGCCGAAAGTGCGATCGCTACTTTGCAACAATTGAAAGATTTGGGAGTTTCTATCTCTATTGACGATTTCGGTACTGGCTATTCTTCCTTAAGCTATCTAACGCAATACCCTTTCGATGTTTTAAAAATAGACCGCTGTTTTATCAGTAATATCACCGATGGTTGCACAAATGCAGCGATTGTGAAAGCGATTATTGAAATGGCGCACAGTCTCTGTCTCGAAGTAATTGCCGAAGGAGTTGAAACCGAAGCAGAAAGAGATTTTCTCTGGCGCTACGAGTGCGATGCCATGCAAGGATATTTGTTCAGTCCTCCCGTGCCGGCAGCGGATTTTGAACAGTTGCTAGTAGAAGGGAAATAGCATCTTGGTAGAGTCATACAATTTTAGATTTTAGATTTTAGATTGACTTGACAGATTAATCTGGATCTTGACTAAAAGTAGAATTTTTCTTAAAATATTCACGACAGCCGGAGTTTTACAGACAGTGGTACTATCGGCTGCTGCGACTCTTTCAGTTTCGAGAAAAATCACTAAAACTTGCTGTAATCACCTCTATCTTAAGATAGATAATTTGCCATTATTGAACAAAAAATATTTTTTAAACAATCGAGAAGTTTTTAGGCCGCGACTTGAGATAACATAAATGAAAAGCTCAACATAAAACAATACGGTTTACTTAAGGATTTTTGACGATTTATTAAGTCAACCAGATTACGGTAGGGGTGCGTGCAGGCTAACAATCTATGAAATAATTGACTTTATTAAGGCAAAACCCGCCCAATAGAAGTAAACCGTATTGCAACCTAAAATCCCTGACTTTAGGTACAGATTGCACACCAACTTCCCATAAAATGAATGAACAAAAAAACAAAAAAGTACGACTATATTAGCAATTATCGGGCGGGAGTTAGAGATGCTTTTGATTTAATACCCACAAGTCGGAGAAGCAAAAAGAATTCAATTCATTAGACCTCTTGTAAAAATCAAAAATTATCTTGAAACAATCTGCGTTGCATCTGTGTTGCATCTGCTTTTTATCTGCGGTTACTGTATGAATCAAAAACTTATGGAATAGGTCTATTATTGCTTCAGGTTTGCAGCCCAAATTAAAAGTTTTATTTATGCTGTTAGGATTTAAATTTGGTAAAGCAGATACAGAAAAAACTAAGCGACACAATCCCTCCCGGGTGCGCGATCATTTAGCAAACGAACGCACTTATTTAGCGTGGATGCGAACAGCGATCGCCCTGATGGGTTTTGGCGTCGTCATCGTCCGCCTGCGCGCCTTCCACCCGCCTCTGCTACCGACTCCCGGTAACGGCTGGAAGTTGGGGTTGCTGTTTTCTGTGGTGGGTTTGCTGACGGTGTTAATTTCCACTAAGCACTACTTTGCTGTGCGTCAGGATATCGATTACGATACTTATGAGCCTACGGATAGGTGGGTACTGCTGTTTAGTTTGGCGATCGTACTTTTGGGCGCTGGAGTAATTTATTTTATCTTCTCAGTTCCGGGTACCGCAACTACTTTCATAAGTCCAGAATAATCCCAGTTTTTCCTAAATATATCCAAAAGTGCGATCGCCCGGTGAATTTCCGTCAAGCCGATGAAAGTAGATGAGGAGAAACTGAAGCAGCAAAATCTATCAAGGGCGATCGATCGCTCTGCAAACGAACGCACCTTTCTGTCGTGGATGCGTAGCGCGATCGCCTTAATGGGTTTTGGCGTCCTCATCGTGCGATTTCGCGCCGTCCAAATCCCCATACAGCACCGTCACGGTACGGGCTGGAAGTTGGGTTTAGTCTTCTCTCTAGTGGGTTTAGCAACCGTGTTAATCTCAACTAGACAATACTTTATCGTGCGCCGCCAAATTGACGAGAATACCTACGAACCTTCAGATTGGTTGATAATCCTCTTCAGTGCGGCTGTTGGTTTGTTGGGGATGGGAGTAATTTTTTTTATTTTTGCAGCCGCCGTGAGTTCGCAGAGTTTTGTCATCCCCAATTGATTGCAAATCCATCTTAAAAAGGTTCGTAGTGAGGACTTTAGTCCTTCTTTTGGAGGACTAAAGTCCCCACTACAAACCCATCTGAAAAAGGTTCGTAGTGAGGACTTTAGTCCTTCTTTTGGAGGACTAAAGTCCCCACTACAAACCCATCTAAAAAAGGTTCGTAGTGAGGACTTTAGTCCTTGTGATTGCGGACTAAAGTCCTCACTACAAACCCATCTTAAAAAAGTTCGTAGTGAGGACTTTAGTCCTTCTTTTGGAGGACTAAAGTCCCCACTACAAACCCATCTAAAAAAGGTTCGTAGTGAGGACTTTAGTCCTTGTGATTGCGGACTAAAGTCCTCACTACAAACCCATCTTAAAAAAGTTCGTAGTGAGGACTTTAGTCCTTCTTTTGGAGGACTAAAGTCCCCACTACAAACCCATCTAAAAAAGGTTCGTAGTGAGGACTTTAGTCCTTGTGATTGCGGACTAAAGTCCTCACTACAAACCCATCTTAAAAAAGTTCGTAGTGAGGACTTTAGTCCTTCTTCTGGAGGACTAAAGTCCTCACTACAAACCCATCTAAAAAAGGTTCGTAGTGAGGACTTTAGTCCTTCTTTTGGAGGACTAAAGTCCCCACTACAAGCCAATTTTATTATATAAAAACTAACATAGGTAGTTCTAAACTAATGCTTCTAATTCCGTTGCTGTCGGTAATTCAAAATCTTTGAACAACACTGTGCTGAGGTAGCGCTCGCCAAAAGAAGGCTGCACAAAAACAATCAATTTACCAGCATTTTCAGGACGCTTGCCAACTTGAATCGCGCCGTACAACGCTGCACCTGCCGAAATTCCTGACAACAATCCTTCTTCTCGGGCGAGGCGGCGGCTGTAGGCGATCGCATCTTCATCGCTAACTGCAATCACCTCATCAATCAACTCAACTCGCAGCACTTCCGGGATGAATCCCGCACCGATTCCTTGGATTTTGTGAGCGCCAGACTTACCTCCAGAGAGCACGGGGCTGCCGGCTGGTTCCACCGCCACAGCCCTAAAACTCGGTTTCCGCTGTTTAATTACCTCACTAACCCCGGTAATTGTGCCGCCAGTGCCAACTCCAGCTACTAAAAAATCTACTTTACCCTCAGTATCCGCCCAAATTTCCTCGGCTGTGGTTTCCCGGTGAATTTTGGGATTTGCGGGGTTGCTAAACTGTTGTAGCATGAAAGCATTAGGGGTTTCTTCCACAATTTCTTCAGCACGGGCGATCGCGCTTAACATCCCTTCATGGCCCGCAGTCAATTCCAACCGAGCACCGTAAGCCTTCAACATCGATCGGCGTTCCAAGCTCATGGTATCCGGCATAGCTAAAATTAGACTGTAACCCTTCGCCGCGGCGATCGCAGCCAAAGCAATGCCAGTATTTCCCGAAGTCGGTTCAACTAAAATTGTTTTGCCAGGTTGAATTAACCCAGCATCTTCTGCCGCTTGAATCATACTCGCCGCAATCCGATCTTTCACCGAAGCAGCCGGATTCATCCCTTCCAACTTCGCGACAATTGTCGCCACCACGCCCTCAGCTTCAGGAATTTTCTTCAGATGAACTAAAGGAGTTTTGCCAATTATTTGCGTAACATCTTTAGCAACTTTCATGGTTAAATTTATCTCCGTTTAAATGTAGTACATGGGATTGGCTTGTTGGCGAGCATCCCGCTGTTGGCACAAATCCTGCAAAGTGTATTTACCCAAAACTGCCAAAGATGCCTGCCTGACTTCCTGCCAGATTTCTAGCACCGCAGTTTTTTCTATTGTTACAGATTCCGAGACTTTTGCCAGGGGGCGGCGGCCGTCGCCTTCGATCGCCAAAAACACCTCTAGCAAAGTAACCTGCCAAGGCTCTTTAGCGAGCAAATAACCGCCTTTAGCACCCCGCAGAGTCTGCACGATACCAGCACGCCTGAGCACGGCAAGAATTTGGTCTAAATAGCGTTCTGGTATCTGTTGAGATGCAGTAATTTCGTTCAGTGTTAGGGGCGAGTCCTGCGGGTGGTGGCTCGCCAGTTCCAACAGCGCTAACAGAGCATATTCTACTCTAGAAGATAGTTCCACGTTCCCCACTTGCTGCGATAGAGTTTAAATCCTAAAGTCTATTGCTAAATTAAATTGAATAAGCAGGGAAAGTCATCGCGTGTTTCGGCTTGACATAAACCTGCTGCTCTCGCTGTAGCTGTAGATTGTCAAAGCGATCGCGACTGACGTAAGCAGTCACAGTCTGACCCGATTCTAACAGTAACTCGGTTTGAATTTCCCTGCCTAAATGAATGATGCGGCTGACTTTTGCTGAGGCAAAACCAGACTCCGGCTTAGTTTTAATTTCCACGTCATGCGGGCGCAAAAACACTAATTCCGAATGAGCAGCGCCATTATTGTAAGCAGTTGTACCGTTGCTGGCGAACAAACCCGCAGCATTCGGCAGCACATTGACCGGCCCGATAAAACTCATCACAAAAGCAGATGCAGGTTTGTCATAAATTTCTGCGGGAGTGCCGACTTGTTCGACTTTACCTTGGTTCATCACCACAATTTCGTCGGCTACTTCCATCGCTTCTTCTTGATCGTGAGTCACAAAAACTGTAGTGATATTAACTTCTTTGTGAAGGTTGTGTAGCCACGATCGCAATTCTTTGCGAACTTTAGCATCTAATGCTCCAAAAGGTTCATCTAGCAGCAGCACTTTCGGCTGCACAGCTAGGGCTCTGGCCAAAGCAACCCGCTGCCGCTGGCCACCGGAAAGTTGCGAAGGATATCTGTCGCCCAAACCTTTCAACTGCACTAAATCTAACAGTTCATCAACCCGTTTGGTAATTGATTCTTTAGGAAGTTTGCGAATTTCCATCGCAAAAGCAATATTTTTCTTAATAGTCATGTGTTTGAACAAAGCGTAATGCTGAAACACAAAACCGATATGTCGTTCCTGCACCGACTGCTGGGTAGCATTCTCACCGATCAGGTAAATATGACCAGTGTCCGGCGGTTCGAGTCCTGCAATCATCCTCAGCAAAGTCGATTTCCCCGAACCGGAAGGCCCCAACAGTGCGACTAAAGAGCCGCGTTTAATTTCCAAACTCACGTTGTCAATGGCGTGAAAGGAGCCAAAGTGTTTTGATACGTTCTGAACTGTAATGCTCATGATTTTGTGTACCTATTTTAGGAGTTGAGGATGTTAACTCCGTATATTTGACTGGTTTACAGTAGTATAGCCTTAAAATAATATTTTGCAACGGCTGTAACTTTTTGTATCCTATTTTGAGACCCCGCTGATGGGGACTGGGCTGAAAAGTTGATGTTGGGGGGCCGTCAGAGTTAGCTCGCGAGCGTTTGCAGATGCGGGAGTATCGGTAATATTTGAGAAATTCCACTATTGTCAATAAGCGTTTGACGGGCGGGCAGGATGCCCACCCCACAAGCAATTTAATATTTTGTGGAACAGGCATCTTGCCTGTTCTTCAGAATGGTGCAATATCTCAGCAATATCGGACTCGGCAGTTGAAACCAAGACTATACAGACTTTCATCCGAGCTAACAGGGACTGAAAAATAAACTGGGTTTTTGGGCCAGATTATGTGTGGCCAGGGCAATATAGAAGATTTCAGGTACGAATTGCTCTATCTGAGGTGCGATCGCCCGCAATTGAGATGATAATAGTTAGTTCAGAAGGTTACACGCCTCAGCTTTGAAAAACTACCAAAATAGTAAATCCTAAGAAAAACACCGCTATGGGAAAACCAACAGGCTTTATCGAATTCCTCCGCGAATTGCCCTCCGAGCTCTCACCAGTCGAAAGAGTCCACAACTGGGACGAGTTTCATCTACCGATGGAGGAAGACAAACTCCGCAGCCAAGGCGCGCGCTGCATGGACTGCGGCATTCCATTTTGCCACACCGGCAGTATGATTAGTGGCATGGCAAGCGGCTGCCCGGTCAACAACCTCATCCCCGAATGGAACGACTTAGTATATCGGGGATTGTGGAAAGAAGCCCTAGACAGACTCCACAAAACCAACAACTTCCCCGAATTCACCGGCCGCGTCTGTCCCGCCCCCTGCGAAGGCGCTTGCGTGCTCGGCATCAACAACCCGCCTGTCACGATTAAAAACATCGAAGCTTCGATTATCGATAAAGGCTGGGATGAAGGCTGGATTACCGCCGAACCGCCCGCCAAACGCACTGGTAAAAAAATCGCCGTTATCGGTTCCGGGCCCGCCGGTTTGTCCGCTGCGGCGCAATTGAACAAAGCCGGTCATTTGGTAACTGTATACGAAAGAGCCGATCGACCGGGAGGCCTGTTAATGTACGGCATCCCCAACATGAAGCTAGACAAGGAACAAGTCGTGATGCGCCGCCTCAAAGTCCTCGAAGACGAAGGCGTGACATTTGTCTGCAACACCGAAGTCGGAAAAGACTTACCAGCAGAACAATTACTCAAAGAATACGACTCCGTTGTCCTCTGTACCGGCGCGACAAAACCCCGCGACTTGGGAATTGAAGGGCGGGAATTAACAGGCGTGCACTTCGCGATGGACTTTTTGGCAGCCAACACCAAAGCAGTCTTAGACAAGAGCACCAACGGCAACTTTATTTCAGCCGCAGGCAAAGATGTGGTGATTATCGGCGGTGGCGACACGGGCACCGACTGCGTGGGCACCTCCATCCGCCACGGCTGCAACAGCCTGGTACAGCTAGAAATCCTGCCCAAACCGCCCTCAGAACGGGCCACCAACAATCCCTGGCCCGAATGGCCAAAAGTCTACCGCTTGGATTACGGCCAAGAAGAAGCAGCAGCCAAATTTGGCGATGATCCGCGCGGCTATCTCACCACCGCGACCAAGTTCGAGGGCGACGAAAACGGCAACGTCAAAGCCGTGCACACTGTTGAGGTGGAGTGGGCGAAAAACGAGAAAGGGCAGTTCATTCCCAAGCAAATCGCGGGAACGGAGAAAGTCTTGCCGGCGCAGGTTGTGCTGCTAGCGATGGGCTTCCTGGGCCCGGAACAGCCACTGCTGGATGCGCTGGGATTGGAACGCGACGCGCGCAGTAATGTGAAAGCCGAGCACGAAAAGTATACAACGAGTATTCCGGGAGTTTTCGCGGCGGGTGATTGTCGCCGGGGTCAAAGTTTGGTGGTTTGGGCGATTAATGAAGGGCGCGGCGTGGCCCGGGAATGCGACCTTTATTTGATGGGTGAAACGGATTTACCTTAATTCGTAGGGTTTACCCATAGGTTCGTAGTGAGGACTTCAGTCCTTTCTTTTCTTGCGGACTAAAGTCCTCACTACGAACCTCTTTTGGTTCGTAGTGAGGACTTCAGTCCTTTCTTTTCTTGCGGACTAAAGTCCTCACTACGAACCTCTTTTGGTTTGTAGTGAGGACTTCAGTCCTTTCTTTTCTTGCGGACTAAAGTCCTCACTACGAACCTCTTTTGGTTTGTAGTGAGGACTTCAGTCCTTTCTTTTCTTGCGGACTAAAGTCCTCACTACGAACCTCTTTTGGTTTGTAGTGAGGACTTCAGTCCTTTCTTTTCTTGCGGACTAAAGTCCTCACTACGAACCTATTGTGATAAAATACAAGTAAATAAACAACATAACTTTGATATATTGTTCAGATTGCCTGCAATACATCTACTAAATTAAAAATTTATGACTGCTCTTCCTATCAACCGCGCAACTACCCTCAAAGCTGCTTATCAAGTTTGCAATCCTCTCGAATCATTAGGAGGTGCAGATATCGATCGCTATTATGTTGATTTATCAGACGTTCGCAAAACTGAAGCGATCGCAGGTGTCAGTAATATTTTAGACTGTCAAGAACCAGAACAGTTTACCACAATCCTATTTACCGGACATCGTGGCTGTGGCAAAAGTACCGAATTGAAGCGAATTCAAAAAGAGTGGGAAAAAGATTATCGCGTCATTTATCTGGAAGTCAACAAAGAGACAGATATTAGTGATGTAGGTTATACAGATTTTTATTTGATCACCATTAAGCAAGTTGAGTTTGAAATGCGTCGGCTGGGACTGAAATTAGATTCTCGGCTGATGGATAATTTTGAGGCTTGGTTTAAGGATGTCACCGAAGAAACAGAACGAACAGTTGAAAGTTCCATCAGCATCGAAGGAGAAGCAACTTTGGGGCCGGAAGCTCCATTTTTAGCAAAGTTGTTGGTAAAGTTACTGGCACAAATCAAAGGTTCTGATAGGCAGAAGAAAACAATTCGCCAAATCTTAGAAAAAGACATTTCTCGATTGAAAGCCGATATCAACTTGCTGTTAAATGATGCTGTCAAAAAACTGAGAAAAAAGTTTCCCAACTATAAAGGTTTTCTGATTATATTTGACAATTTAGACCGAGTTCCTCCAGGGGTAGCAAATCATTTATTTTTCGATTATGCGGCTCAACTTCAAGAACTCAACTGTACGATGATTTACACAGTTCCGCTGGGAGCACTATACTCGTCTCAAAATGCCGTCAAGAATTTTGACTGTCCTCACATTGTCCCGATGGTCAATATTTATGAATTTAATCGAGATAGCTGTGACTTAAACTACAACGAAGCTAGCTTAAATGCTATGGCTAGTTTAATCGAACGCCGAGTTGAAGTTGACACAATCTTTGAGTCTCGCGAACAATTGCTAGAATTAGCAAAAGCTAGTGGTGGCCATGTTCGCCAACTCATCCAGCTCATGCGGACTTCTTCCATAACAGCTAGAGGTCGCGGTCATGCTAAAATAATGGCTGAAGATGTTACTTATGCAATCAAACAAGAACAATTTAATTTTGAGCGATTTATTCCGCAAAGTCACTACCCAGTTTTAGCTCAAGTTTGTTTGACGAAAAATGTTAATAAAGATGAAATTAGTGAATTGATGTTATTCAATCTTTCGGTTTTGGAATACAACGGCAAAAATCGATGGAACTATCCGAATCCGGTGGTGAAGCAAAATGAAGAATTCAAAAAAGCTCTCCGAGATGCCAGAGAATCAAATGTCAACCCAGAATAATCGTGATTTACAAATTGGACGATTTCTATCGGGAAATCAGCAGGTATTTACTCAACTGTTGACGTTCGTTGATTTTTCCACCAAGTTTACAATTGGGTTTGTAGAAGTTAATTTTAATGCGGAAGCTGATTTGTTAATTGAGGGATTGAACAATCATCCGATTTCTGAAGAAACTCAATTTGAAGTTCTGACTTTTGCTGAGGATTTGCGTTTTCTCCGAGATGAAATTGTCAAGATTTTACCTACTATTAAGCAAGAGCCAAATAAAAAGTTAGTTTTAATTGTGCGGGGATTGGAAAAGTCGATCGGCAAATTTGACGAATATCCACCAGTGTTACAAGACCTTAATTGGGTGCGAGATGCTTATAAAACCAGCGTTCCCTATCCGATGCTGTTTGTTTTACCGGACTATGGGATTACTCGTTTGGCGAAGTTTGCAGCGGATTTTTGGGCGTGGAAGTCGGGCGTATTTTTATTTAAAACTACTCAAGCTACTAGAGATGATGCCGTTGCTAGGACTCTTGATTCGCAAAGGAGTTTTAGGACATTAGAAACGCCTGAAAAGCAAGAACGCATAGAACTTTTAGAGTCTTTGTTGATGGACTACAGTCCGAGTCATTCTGGAAGTGAAAGAAATCCTAGTGCTTGCAGCAATATTTTACATCAATTAGGAGTTGCTTATCTCAGTCAAGAGAAGCCTGTTAAAGCGAGGGAGTATTTAGACAAAGCTTTGGAGTTGACAAAGGAAAGTGAAAATTTATCGCTGCAAGCTGAAGTTTATAATGAATTGGGTAAAGCTTACAAGCAACAGAAACAATTTCCGGCGGCAATGAATGCTTATCAAGCATCGCTGTCAATTTCCCGCGAACTGGAAAATCGTCGCGGTGAAGCTAATGCTTTGTATTATTTGGGGAATGTCTGTCAGGATTTGCGAGATTGGGAAAAGGCAACTGTTTTTTATCAGCAATGTTTACAAATTGAAGAGTCAATTGGAGATGTATACTCTCAAGCAAGCACCTACGAACAGTTAGGATGGGTGGCAAAAGAAATGTGGAAGTTGACTGAAGCTGAGCTTTATTATCGCAAAGCTTTGGAGATTTTTAGCGAATATGGCGATCGCCCTGGTATGGCGAGTAGTTGGGGACTATTGGGAAATATCGAGCGAAATCGCGGGAATTGGGATGAAGCTGAGAGATTGTACCGGCAATCTTTGGAATTAAGGACAGAATTGGGCGATCGTGAAGGTATGGCAACTTCGATCGGTTGTCTTGGAGAAATTGAGATGCTTAAGGGTAATTTGGATGCAGCAGAACCGCTTTTACAAGAAGCTTTAGCGAAAATGCAAGAACTAGGAGAACGTGCAAAACTTGCCGAGGCTAACTACGATTTAGCACTACTTTACCGCAAACGCAACAACCCAGAACTCGCCCAACAACATTACAACACAGCCCATCAAATATTTGAACAATTGGGAGCCGCCAAAGACTTAGAAAGAATCGATCGCGAGTGGTAATCCGATTAATTTTACTCAAGAAATGCCGCGGGCGATAGTTGAAAAAACTCAGAATACCGGGCGGTTGAAACCGCGTCTACACAGACAAAACCCGCGACTCGACTTCGCTCGCCGAACACCTCCGCGGGTTGAAGATGCGATCGTTAAAATTACGTTTTTTCTTGAGTCCGCGGAGGCGGACATTGTTTGTGTAGACGCGGTTTCAACCGCCGTCTTATCTAATTTCGTAACTGCGGCGAAGGATTTTCGTAAAAAACCCGGTTTCTGGCCACCCATGTGTAAGTCCTATTTCAGCAAACTTGAGAAAATCCCTAAAATTTTCCCCGCATCTTTAATGTAATACTCCACAACATCAACATCTAAAGCATTACCTTTTAACTGTAAAAATCTCCAAACAGTACCAGATGTCACAACACCATAAATTACTGCAACTTCATTGCCTTCTTTTTGATTAAACAACTGCGCCGCATACATTTGGGCCGCACACTGTCCCAAACCGCCGATTAAATCTTCTTTCTTCGCCTCCACAATCGCAATTACAGGGGACATAATCACAATTTGCGACTCGGAAAGACTAATTAAAAAATCACAAGCGCCATTCAGTCCTTTTTCTATGTCTACGTTAAACTCTTTACCAGAAAACAAACTGATTTTATCGTCTAGCATTCTCCTCAATTCTAGTAAGATTGGGGTGATAATCATTTCTGATCGCGCTTTTTCTGTATTGATTTCGCTGGCAATTCGCAGGTTGTACTTGAGGGTGAAATCTAGATATTCACTGTATTCTGCTTCGGGGATATGACCAAATAAATCATTTTTGTCTTTCAGGGTTAAGCTTAGTTGTTTGATGGCGTCAGTCAGGGAAAAGTTACTGTAAGCCATATAGGATTTTGATTGTTAAGTTGATGATAATATTATAGCTTGTAGGTTGTAGATTGTAAGATGCGTCAGTTTGGAGATTTGCGATTATTGATACAATTGTCGAAGCTGACACACCCTACGATTACACAGCTATGTCATTGCGAGCTCTTAGCGAAGCAATCGCCTAGACTGGGATTGCTTCGTGCCTCGCAATGACACTTAGAGACCTTTATTTATGTCAACAATTAACGCACCCGAAGATTCCATCTCCAATCAACCAAAATTTAACGGATCGACATCAATAGTTAGACTAACAGAACGCGGCGTGCGATCGCGCAACCCGACCAAATCCGACAAATCCAGCGACTCATCCAAAGGTAACTTCAGCAAAATCTGCCACCGATAGCGATTAGCCACCCGCATAATCGCCGCCGGTGCAGGCCCCAACATCTCGCAACCTGTCCCGGAAAGTCGATCGATATATTGTTGACAAACAGACGCCAATTGTACCGCAGTCACCGCAACTTCCGCCGCATCAGCACTACTCAACCGCAACAAAATCAACCGCCCCGAAGGTGGATAATTTAGCGCCGCCCTTTCCGCTAATTCCGTCTCCACAAAACTCGCATATTCGTGTCGCTTCACAGCTTGAACTACCCGATGTTCGGGAGTATAAGTTTGAATAATTACCCGCCCCGGATCGTCGCCTCTACCCGCACGCCCCGCCACTTGAGTTAATGTTTGAAAAGCCCGTTCACTGGCCCGATAATCGGATAAATTCAGTAACCCATCAGCAGATACAACCCCCACCAATGTAACTTGAGCTAAATCTAACCCCTTCGTCAGCATTTGTGTGCCTAATAAGATGTCAGCTTCACCATTGGCAAATTGAGTTAACAAGCGGCGGTGGTCGCCCTTATTTCTAGTAGTATCGCTATCAAACCGAATCGCCCGCAATTCTGGAAACAATCTCGTTAATTCCTGTTCCACTCGCTGCGTACCGCTACCGAAGTTTTTGAAGTAAGGAGAACTGCATTCTGGACAGTTTTGAGGATGTCTTTCCGTGTGGTTGCAGTAGTGACAGCGCAGGATTTCTGCGCTTCCCTCGCCGATATGGTGATAGGACAAAGAAACATCGCAATTCGGGCATTCCATCACGTAGCCGCAACTCCGACAAGACACAAACGTACTGTGTCCTCGGCGGTGAATAAATAGGATGCCTTGCTGTTGTCTGGCTTGCAATTGTTCCAGCGCATTTTGCAGAGAAGCGCTAAAAATTGAGCGGTTCCCTTGCCGCAATTCTTGGCGCATATCGACTACTTCCACGGGCGGCATCGGGCGGGAATAAATGCGAGTTGGTAATGATAAATAATGGATAGTTGGTAACGAGTAATCATCTCCGCGCGTCCCCACCAATGTCTCTAAAGCTGGCGTTGCGGAACCTAAAATTAATGGACAATTTTCTAATTCGGCGCGCCATTTGGCGACGGTGCGGGCGTGGTAGCAGGGCGCTGGTTGGTCTTGTTTGAAACTGCTGTCGTGTTCTTCGTCCAGGATAATTAAGCCGAGGTGCGGTAAAGGTGCGAAAATGGCCGATCGCGTGCCGATGACAATTTGCGGCGTTCCTGTGAGCATCTGCCGCCATGTATCGTAACGTTCGCCGTCGGATAGCCCGCTGTGATAGACGCAAATTTGTTCGCCAAACCGGGCGCGGAATCTGTCTGTCAGTTGCGGTGTCAACCCGATTTCCGGGACGAGTACGAGGGCGGATTTGCCACTGGCTAAGATTGGGGCGATCGCCTGCAAATACACTTCAGTCTTACCAGAACCTGTAACGCCGTGCAACAGCACTTGACGGAATCCCGAAAAACTGTTAATAAACGTTAAAGCTTCAGCTTGAAAACGAGTTAACTTTTTCGGTACATCGGGTAATTGAGCAATTCCGCGATCGCCCCTGAGCACTTCCCTTTGATCGATGACAACGCTACCTTTCTGTTCCAAAGCTTTGACAACTGAAGAACTTGCGCTGCAAATTCTCAGCAAATCATTCACCCACATTTCACCGCCGCCGCGCCGCAAAACCTCCAATACTTCTTGTTGTCGCTTCGTTAAATCCGTGACAAAGGCGCTAGGAATTAATGTCACTGCCGGTTTGAGTTGTGGTTTGGGAGGATTGGGCGGTTCTAAATAACTTTCCACCCAACCGCGTTGCAATAAATCTTTCAATCCCCGATAACTTCCCTTGACTTGGCGCTGGAGGTATTGCCAAGTGTAATCACCGTTTTTTTGAGCTTGCAGCAATTGCAAAATTTGACTCGCGGCGGGATTGAGAAACGTTTCGGCATTCGGAGCGATTGCATCTTTAATTAACCGAATTCGGCGCACGGAACGGCTTAGCAAACCGGGCGGGAGTGAAGCTCTAATGACTTGAATTAATGGCGTACAATAATAAGCAGAGACTCGTTCTATTAGTTCCCAATAACTAGCAGGAAAAAAGCCCGTAGTGACAACATCTTCGACATTTTTCACCCGCGCCGGATCTAAGTCTGCCGGCAGTTGAGAAACGAACCGAATTGCGATCGCCCCTACCTGTTGATTGCCAAACGGTACACTTAAAATATCCCCCGGCTGCACGTTCAATTCCGCGGGTAAGCGATAGGTAAATAACTTGTTTTCCTCCCCAGGCGAGTCCCCCGCGCCCCTGAAAGGAGAGTCCACCAACACCTCGATCCACTCTGCCGGCGCGGTGGGGCGCTGGGGTGGTTGGTTGCTACCGTAGGATGCCCCTGCCTCTGCCGCGGAGGGGGTTGATAAGCCAAAAGTGACAGTAGACATAGGGTTTCACATCAAACTAGGAGGAGCCGCGGTCATGGGGAGTTTTTATTATCCCTCAGTTTAGCTCGATCGATATAGCAGTCTTCAATTCTTTGAAATACTGTAAGGACACGGGGCAGTGCCTTTCATCCTGCCAACTTAACGCGCTTTCCCAGAGTCCGGCAGGGGTTTAAACCCCTGCCTCAAAGCTGAAGTCCTCTCAAGAGGACTGATGAGTTCTTGAGTCCTCTTCAGAGCGTTCCACGGACGCTTCGCACCCGTTATGGATGAAAGAAACTGGTTGAGTCCTCATAGCGAGGACTTTCGCTATTAGACAGGGGTTTAAACCCCTGGCGGACTGTGGGTTTAACACGCTTGTTGACACGCTTTAGACAGGCGCCATCTCCATAGCTGATGTCTGTACATTAGTCAACAGAAAACTAATATATTAACTGCGCGAATTGGCGATCGGAATCTCGATCGCAAATTCAGTTTCTTCGCCAACAGTCGATATGCACTCCAATCTCCCGTGGTGTTTGTCCACCACAATTTGATAGCTAACCGATAGTCCCAAACCTGTACCAGTACCTACTGGTTTCGTCGTAAAGAAAGGATCGAAAACTTTGGTCTTCACAGCATCATCTATGCCCGATCCATTATCTTTAATACCGATTTTAACCCAATTATCTTTTTGAATAGACGTACTAATTATAATCCAATACGGTTCACTTAAAACTATTTATACTCGGAGATCCCTTGCAGCATCCCCCTGGTTGTAGGGGAACTTTAAGAGCTTTCTTGTTCCCCCCTTTTTAAGCGAGGTGCCAGGGAGATCGTTCTTAAGTAAACAGTATTGAATTATAATCCAATACGGTTTACTTAAGAGATGACGACAGGGAAAACCGATGAAAAATAAACTCTCTTGTTTGCTTCGTTTCGCAATGACATCTTAAGTGAACTGTATTCAGCAATCAGGGGTCTGTTTTCCCTAGTAAATTTTGGTTTTCTTGGAGGTTTGGACTACTCAGCCCTTTTAAAGATTCTAAGAATTGCTCAGGAGTCACTCCTGTGCGGGGAGCTATGCGACTAGCAGCATCTTGAGGATTTTTTATTAAGTAATCTAGGGCGCGAAACCGACCGTCAACTAAAGCCTGCAAAGCCTTGGGCTGTTTGTTAATTAATTACATCCTAACTTACTATCACAACATCGACAATTTCACCAGGAATTTGCGAACTATCGAACAGTTGTTTAGCACCCGCTGCTAGCAGCTTTGTCCGAGCATACCCAAAAGTAACAACAGCATCTACCTTTCCATCTTTAAAGGCTCGTTCATGTTCGGACACTCCTAAAGAGACAATTTTGATATCTTTAGGTGACATACCTTTTTGTTCTAAGGCACGGGTAATTATGAATGCTCCTAGTGCCGTAGATTCAACACCTACTGGTCTGGCTTTTAAGCCTTGCAAATTTTCCATCTCTGGTTTCCCAAGAATCACATCTCCACGGTTAGAGAAATCCATAACTACTACAATTTTTACGTCGGGATTGGTGGCGGCCAATACCAAAGCTTGGTCGATGGATATCCCGGCTGCTTCAATTTCTGCATTGCGATAGGCTCGTACTTCTTCTGTACCTGAAGGGTAATCTACTAATTTAATAGGGGTATTGTCATAGTACCCTAAACTGCGAGCCAAGTACAGAGTTTCATAGCCTGGCCAAACATTGGCACCGACTCGCAAAGGGGGTTCTACTTTGGTGCAACTAGCTAACATCGCTGTACACAGGGTTACTACCGCAATGCCAAGGGTAAAGCTTTTTTTGAAGTTACGGCTCAATTTTCTCCAAAATTTGAGATCGAACATCTGATGATTTATTAACATATACTTAGGTGTGATACTGGTGATTCGTAAGTAAATTATACTTGCCGATCGCCACTTAATTTAAGGTCGTGCGATCGCCAATATTTACCAATTTACTCAATATAAACACCGATCGCAAACTTAGAGCAGCGGCTTGAATGTAAATAATTGCCCCCGCAACAAATGCCTTGTAACAAACAAGTTTGTAGAGCACCCGCGCCGACGCACAGGTATTAATACCATTTTTATAAAGTTTTGCGATAAAAGTCATCGAGCGGGTGTGTCGCGCTCAAAAATTCCTGGCATTTAATCGACAATCTCATAGATCCGCACCTTACCCATCGGGGAGAGCAAACCCAACAATTGTTTGGTAGCACGATTTGTTATAAATGGTATTAATCCCATTTTTATCAAGTTTTGCGAGAAAAGAAGTTTTGGGAAAAAGTTAAACGGATGGTTGTTTGCACAGCCGAGAGTTTGTCAGGTGCGTCGCTATGAGATTCTCGATATGCAAGCCGAGAGTTTTTCATAGCGACGCACCCTACGACTACTGGAGACGGTTCGCAATCTCCCTGTGCAGCAAGGAAAATAACCGTTCCGATATAGCAAGCGCCCCGATGCTGAGCACGTTGTAAATTGCTGAAAGCGTTGATTTTCTTCCTTCTTCCTTCTTCCTTCTTCCTTCTTCCTTCAACATCTGCTATAAATTTAACTCCAATGTATCGATCGCACTTACACACCAGCACCATTTTGTGGTAAGAATTACTACTTGTGACAAAATCGACACAGCAGTTTACATTTGGAGAGTATTAGATGTCAGGTAGCGAAGTCCGTGCAGACTTTTGGATGAGCGAGTACATTACCCCCTGGGATATTTACGTTCACGGCGTCATCGGCGTGCTCGCTTACAAAAAAACTGCCTATCAGGAAATGTACGTAGTTCAAACAGGCACCTACGGGAAAGGCTTAGTTTTGGACGGTAAATGGCAATCTTGTACCGGCGACGAATTTCTGTACCACGAACCCCTCGTGCACCCAGCCATGATTGCTCACGGTTCCCCCAAAAAAGTGCTCGTTCTCGGCGGCGGCGAAGGAGCTACAATTAGAGAAGTGCTGCGCTGGAAATCAGTTGAAAAAGTCGTCATGGTCGATATTGATGGCGAAGTAGTAGAAGCTTGCCGCGAACACCTGCCAGAAATGCACCAAAATGCTTTTGACGACCCTCGTTCGGAAGTAGTAATCGGCGATGCTTTGGACTATTTAGACAATACTGATAGCGATTGGGATATTGTGATTTCTGACTTATCCGATCCTATTGAAGAAGGCCCATCTTTCCAATTGTTTACCAAAGAGTATTTTGAGAAAGTTCGGAAGATACTGTCGCCTAACGGATATTTCGTAGTCCAAGCAGGCCCAGTTTCTCCAGCAGAAATGAAAATGCACGCCCGCATTGTCAATACCCTGAAATCGGTTTTCCCCAACGTTCAATCCTGCACCAGCTTTATTTCTACCTACGGAGCTCCTTGGGGTTTTGCCGTAGCTTCCAGCCAGGAAATCAATACGCGGCCCGAACCAGAAGTTACCGACAAATTGCTCGCCGATAAAACTACCGGCGGGTTGCGGATGTTAGACGGGATTACCCTGTTGGGATTGATGCAAGTTCCGGGTCACTTGCGGCGGGTAATCGCCGAGGAAACCGAAGTTTATACTATGGCAGCACCTCCTAAATTTTTCGGGAAAGGCTCTGTCGGCCAGTGAAGTTAAATTGTAAGAGAAAAGTCATTTGGAGTAACTCACATGGGTAGTTTAATTGGCATACTCGCTGCAATTTTTGTTCCCCCGTTGGGCGTATTTTTGACTGTTGGGATCGGCGCTGATTTTTGGATTAACCTGCTTCTCACCTGTTTTTTCTGGTTTCCCGGTATGATTCACGCCATTTGGATCATTGCCAAGCACGATAACGGCTAGGTTGGTACCAAAGTTTGTAGGGTGCTTAACAGTTAACAGTTGACAGTTGACAGTTGACAGCGAAGTTATTTTTGTAGGGTGCGTCAGGGAGAAAATATTTGACTGCATAATGTCAAATTCTGCCCTGACGCACCCTACGGTTATTCTGCTATCATAACTTTAAAAAAATGGTATAAGGTTCGTAGTGTGGACTTTAGTCCGCTCTTATTGCGGACTAAAGTCCACACTACGAACCATTTTTGTTATGGTCATACCATTTTTTAAAGATCTGATAGTTGACTGATAAAATCAATTTCTTCACAAACCAATTCAGCGATTTTCTGCGCCGCCCCAGATTCGCCGCGCACGCTGCGGAGCCGATCGCCCATTCGTGCTAATTTATCAGGATTGCTCAAATAGTCGATCGCCAGATCCGCCACAACATCCGCTTCCAGCTTACCAATCAACTCCGGCACAATCTCCTCCCCCGCCCAGATATTCGGCCAAGCATACAGCTTTCCCCTTCCCAATTGCAGAATCAACCAATTAATCGCCGTCGCAAAAACAGAACCGACTAACGGCAAATTTGCCAACAATCCCGGTAAACCATCCCAAGCCTTCATCGCATCCAACTGCTGCGTCGGAATCAACACAATCATCGGTATTGCTAACGAACCTAATTCGGCAGTATTCGCTCCCACAGTAGTCAAACACAGGCTGCATTCTGATAGCAAATCGTAGGCTGGAGTCTCAGTCCAAAGTTCTATCTGCAACCCACTTGCTGTCTGCAAAAACGGCGATTCTGTTAAATGCAATTGGGCGCTAGCATTGGCAAATAAATGTAAGCAAGGATTTTGTTCTGGGTTGGCAAAACGTGCTAGAGTTTGCACATCTATGGTAGGCGCAACCGGAATTACAAAGCGAGTTTGAGGGCGGATGCGATGGATCGATTGCGCGATCGCCAAACACAACGGTACACCTAAAGCTAATTTCGCCGCCTTAGAACCCGGTAACAATCCAATTAATTCTATTTCTCGTCCGGCCGGTGCGCCATCTTTTGCATCCGATTTGCGCTCGCCTACTTCCGCAATCAAATCGCCCACAACTGTAAATTTATCAGCATATTTCTGCGGAACTTTAGCAAAAACTTCCGGTTTCATCGCCGCAAACTTATCAATCCAGCGATACCACCGCGCGTCCCATTCAGCATAAGTAACCGTCCGATATTTTAGCCTTTTACCGATCGCAACCGTAAAAAATTGGTCGCCGCCTAAAAATAACACAACTCCGGTTTCATACCAATCCCAATTCTGGGCAGTTTTGCCAGATAATAAGAATTGCATAAAATGCTCCGGTGCTTGCACTCTGTCCACTTCTGGGTAGTTAGATGCGATTTCTGCCTCTTTCCCCGTGGCGTGCGGACAGGGGGAAAGCACCACCGAGATTCGCGCTTCTGTGCCCCTGTTTGCCAATTGCTGGCGCAATGCTTGCACGGCGGGACGCACCCAAGTTGCTAATTCTCCGGGCCCGTTGGAGAGGATTAAAATATCGACTGTCATAGGACTTAATATTTGAAAGGATACAAGGGAGAATTTATGAAAGATTTAATTGATGCCGTCAAGATGAGTGATGTTGTGGCTGTGGAAAGTGCGATCGAACAAGGTGCAGATATCAACGCCAAAGATGACGAAGGCGCGACGGCTTTGACGGCTGCGGCTGAGGCTGGCAATGCGGAAATTGTCAAAAAATTGCTCGCAGCAGGCGCGGAGGCTAACAGTCAGGATAACGACGGTTGGACGCCGTTAATGAGTGCCGCTGCTGCCGGACATACCGAGATTGTACAGCTTTTGCTGGACGCGGGGGCGGATGTGAATGCTAAAACTACTTTTGGTTTGACGGCTTTGATGAGTGCGGCGGGTAGCGGGCGCACTGAAGTTGTGCAGGTTTTGCTCGATCGAGGTTCCGATCTCAAAGCGAAGGATAATAATACTTGGACTGCGTTCATCTGGGCATCTTCGGAACATCACCAAGATGTCGTTGAGGTTTTGAAGCTGGCGCGCGATCGGCATTAAAGACTTAGCAACCGGGTTTATCAAATAAACCCGGTTTTTGAATGGTAAGATTAGCGATCGCACTCCCAGCAGCGATCGGGTAAATCCGCAATAGCTGCGAGAGGCTCTCCTGGACTTATGGTGAAAAAGTGGGGTAACTGATAGCTTCGTTATTCAGATTGAAGTGAAAGCCTTATAGGGCAATGGCTTGACAATTAATTTGCCTGACTGATAACCACAACATCAGGAGAACCCTGCGAGATTTCTACCCAATTAAAAATGTAAAAGCTGGAGATGATGGTAATTGATTCAATGTCAGATTTCCGCCGCCCTCAATAATAGCGATCGTGTCAGAGTCACTGATTGATGGCACTCCATTTCTCGGGTTCCTAAAACCTTTCGTTTGGATAGCTAAATCTCGACCATTGTTAATCGGGAACACCGAGAATATATCTAAGTAAGACTCTGATAGTGAGATAGCTCCTGCTAGCTGAATAGTATCCTGACCTTTCGTAAAGTTCCGAATTGTAGCAAAACCCGGCCCGATATAAAACTGTGTCGATCCTAGTGGCGTCCCCCTACTGGTTATGTTCTCCTCACCAAGCGCAAATGTATCGCGGCCACTACCGCCAATGAGAGTATCGAATTCATTACTGCCATCACTTTCATAAACTCGGCCGCTACCAAAGCCATTACCTGTACCTAAACCTACTTCAACTCCAATTAATTCTGCATTTCCTACCCCGGAACCAGTTAGGATGTCATTCCCAGAACTTCCGACAAAAGTCGCAGAACGGTTAGGCTCATTTTTTCCAAAATTGAAGTAGTGTTCGCGACCTGTTTTCAAGGCTCCAGATTCGACAAACGGCCGAATATCGGGATTTTTCTGTAAGTATTCCGGTTCCAAGAAAGAAGTCCCAAAGCGACCATCTCTGATGCCGAATTTAATGAAATGCTGGTAGCCGTTTTTAAAAGTTCCATTCTGAATAAACGGCTGCAAATCTCGGTTATTTGCTACATAAAATGCTTCGTCATAGTCAGGCGATACTCGCCTGCGGCCTTCTTCGTAACCAAATTTGATAAAGTGGTCTAAACCAGTCGCAAAAGGCGCGTTTGGATTGTTGGCGCTGCGGACAAGGGGAGCAATATCTGGATTTTGAGCTAGATAGGTTTGTTCGTCAAAATAACGCGATATTTTGGTGAGACCGGCGGCTTGACCAAATTTTTCAAAGTGTTCTCTGCCAGATTTGATGATTCCTGCATCAAGTGCTGGTTTCACCCACGGATATTGGGAAAGGTAGTATTTTTCGTCTAAAATGTCATAGTTTGCCATAATTTTTCTATCGAGCTTAGTTTGCTTACTTGTCAGTTAAACTTCATAAATATTATTAACTTTACTACCTCAGTATGTCAAGCTAAGTATTGTTAAGCCCGTTGATTGTTTTACTGGTCGAACCAAAATGGCGACTTTAAAAAAATCATCAGTATTAGCTAATAACTAATGACCAATGACCACCCTTCGACTTCGCTCTTCGGGCGAGATGACCAATGACTAATGACTAACCGATCGCAAAAGTACCGTTACCATTAGATTGGATGAAAGTCAAATTAAAATTAGCTTCTCCTTCAATCACGCCGAGCACAAATTTAATATTATCGAAAAAAATCGGTTTATGACTACCAATGTATTAAATTAACCAGGAGTAACCGAAATGGATATGAAATGCGTCAAGTGTAACACCAACAGCTCTTTCAGTGATCGCGCCCAGCGAAAGAGTCGCTGTAGCAATTGTAACCATCAGTTTGTGTTTGAACCCACTAGCCCCAGGGATAAAAAGTTGCTAGTTACCGATCGACTGTTCAAAGATGCGATCGCAGATATTTCCAGCCAGAATATGTTATTCTTCACGCGAAAGCAGTTTTTACATCTGATCCACAAACGACTCCAATCTCCCATATCAAGATCAGAAAACACATTCCTAGAATATAGATTGCTGTGGATTCCTACTTACTTGTTTATCAGCTTATTCGTGATATTTTTCAGTGGCTTTATTATGTCTACTTTAGCTGAAGCCTATTTTCCAAATATTCACCAGACTGCGATATTTTTTCTAATTCCGTTGATTATTTATAATCTTGCTTGGATAGGGAGATTTGTGAAAGATAGCCAATCTCCTGAACGAGGTATTTCCGGTAGAATAGTTAATGCTGAAAATTTCAAAGATTTAGGGGTAACTATTTTACTAACAGGGATTCCTATCAGCCTAAGAATTAACTCTTCTGCTTGGTATATCACCTCAACTTTACTAGGGCTATCCTCCTACGGAATCGGTTTTTTACAAAAACGTCGCCAAGCAGAAATCTGCGAACATTTTTTAGCCAATGAAGTACAAGTTGATGAATGGCTAGAGCGCTGGCAAACGGCGAATGGCACATTAGAAAAACTCCTGCCTACTCCCGCTCAAAATGCTTTTCCCGCTACCATCAATTCAGAAATCAGCACTTATGCAATTATTTGTCAGAGTGACGAAATCGCTCAATTTCTAATTGCCAACAACGTCGCTTCTGAAAACAACTGTACCATTCTCAGCATCAATGGCTATCCCCAAAGTATCTTCGACACTGCGATGGAAATACTGCGCCACAATGCCGATTTTAAAGTTTATGTACTGCACGATGCGACTCCTGCTGGTGTTGATTTAGCAAATCAACTGCGAACAAATCCAAACTGGTTTGCGAATCAAGATATCAGGATTTTTGATTTGGGTATTTTCCCCCATCAAATCTTGGAAGATCGTGATATATCTGTGCGAAATTCTAAAACAATGGCAGAAGCAGCCCGTCAACTTTCCTACAACGTTCGACTAGACTTAACAGTAGAAGAAATAGCGTGGTTGGATGCAGGCAATTTCGTGGAGCTCGAATCTTTTGAACCATCACGATTGTTGCGAATCGTCAACTCTGGACTGGCTATGAGTACAGAAAGACAGACTAACGACGGCTTAATGCCAGCGCATAGTCCCGTCCATGATAGTGTCGGATTTGCTGGTGAGTATGTGTTTAACCCACCTAAGATAGCGAATAAAAATATTCCATTTAGCGATCAGTTGTTCCAAAAGGCGATCGTGGCTATTTCCACCGAAAATGTGTTATTCTTCACCCCCAAACAGTTTTTATATTTTATTGACAAAAAGCTTAAATGGCCAGCATCAGTCAATCAATGGATATGGATTTTTCTGTACTTATTTTTGCTGGGTTTTGCAATAACAATAGGCGGCTTTTTTCTGGTAATCCTTTTATTAATACTTCCTCCTTTGCTGGTTTCCCAAGTAGGATCAGTGACTATATCTCCTTGGCTGTTTTTCCAAGTAGCATTAGTGACTCCATTTCTTATTTTCAATTATTTTTCGGTTCGGGCATTTCGTGAAGGTAGCAGATCTCTACACCAAGGCATTCGCGACAGGAGAATTAATGCTATCAACCTAGTAGTTTTGGGGGTGCTTATTTTAGTATTAGGCATTCCCACTAGCCTGATCACTTTGTCTATCGTCGGATTAATTCTAGTGCTTTGCTTAGGTATATATGCCTGCTCGATCGGTGTCTCACAAAAACGTCATCTACAGACAGTTAATGAAGAACTTTTCACTAATGAATTGCAGATGAATCAATGGCTGCAACGCTGGCAAAGGGCGATGGGGAGGATAGACAAATTGTTGCCTACTCCTCGCCAAAATGCTTTGCCCATCACCATGTATCGCGAAATTAGCACCTACATTTGCGATCGGGCAATCATCTGCGACAGCGACGAAATCGCCCAATTCCTGATTGCGAACAACGTCGATGTTAAGAAAAAATGTGCTATTTTCAGCATCAGTGGCTATCCCCAAAGCATCTTTGACACTACGATGAAAATACTGAGGCAAAATGCTAATTTGAAAGTTTATGCGCTACACAATGCGAGTCCTACTGGTATTAGTTTAGTCCACCAACTGCGGACTAATTCAGACTGGTTTGCAGAGCAAGATGTGACAATTTTTGATTTGAGCATTTCTCCCTGTCAAATATTGGAAAGCCAGAATATGTTTGTAAAAAAGTCTCCAGCAATGGCAGAAACCGCCCGTCAATTGCCTTATGCCGTGAGGCTAGGTTTAACAACAGAAGAACTAGCGTGGCTGGATGCAGGCAATTTTGTGGAATTGGAGTCGTTTTCGCCGCAAGAATTGTTGTCTATCGTCAACTCTAAACTTGCTGAGAGTGGAGATCCGCAGAGTATTGAGGGCTTGGGTGAATGAGCGTGTAAAATATGGTGAGGCTATGTGTTTGTTTCTGATAGTTTTGGTGAGTCAGATTCTGAATATTTGCATCACAACCCAGAAACCAGGTTTTTAGCAGAATCTAGACTGTAATAAAGTATTCTAGAAAAAACCCGGTTTCTGAGTATCCATAGGTTCTGTTTTGCAAATATATTAGTAGGGGCGAAGCATTCCGGCAGTAAATCTCTACTGATCACTAATAAATTGCCTGCCGGAATGCTTCGCCTTTACAAAATTCAGATGCACCCACTTTGCATAGGAAATGAACGTCATATCAAATCCGGTAGCATCGGAATTATTATTAGCCGAAATTAGGAGACGGCACTGCCGTCTTCCCTATATCATTCCGGTTACACCGGAATTGATATCATTAATCATCACCATTAGCTAATGACTAATGACTACCCTTCGACTTCGCTCTTCGGGCGAGATGACTAATGACTAATGACTAATGACTAACCAATCAAGAAAGTACCGTTACCGTTAAGTTCTTGGAAGATCAAATTAAAACTTGCTCCTCCTTCAATCACGCCCAGCACGTCTCCGGCACGTGTCTGGATGGACAAATTGCTGCCAACGGGAAGCAACCTATAGTTGTCTAAAGAATTTCCTTGAAGTTGGATAAAATCTGTTTCTGGGTTGTAGTTGCGAATCGTAGCTTGACCGTTACCCAAATACAGCGGTGTCGGAGTGACGTTCCCGGCTGTAGCAGGAACTCCGAGTACGAATGTATCAATTCCCGGGCCACCAATTAGGACATCGAACTCATTGGTGCCAAAGCTTTCATATTGTCGGTTCCCGTTGCGATCGATACCTACTTCTACTCCCACAAGTTCGTTCTCCCCGACGCCAACACCAGTCAGAACATCGTTGGTACGGCTGCCGACAAAAGTTGCGGAGCGGCTGGGTTCGTTTTTGCCAAAATTGAAGTAGTGTTCGCGACCGGTTTTCAAGGCTCCGGAGTTGACAAACGGCACGATGTCGGTGTTTTTCTTTAAGTATTCTGGTTCAAAAAACGAAGTTCCAAAACGACCTTCTTTTGCCCCGAATTGAACGAAGTGCTGGTAGCCTGATTTGAAAGATCCATTGGGGCCTATAAACGATCGCAGCTCGGAGTTGTTTGCTAAATAAAAATCTTCGTTGTACTCAGGCGATACTTGGGCCCGGCGCTGTCCTTCATCGTAACCGAACTGGATAAAATGATCTAGACCTGTCGCAAAAGGTGCGTTTGGATTGACAGTGCGGATAAAGGGTCTGATGTCTGTGTTGACAGTAAGGTAAGCATTTTCGTCAAAATAACGCGATACTTTAGTTAAGCCGGCGGCTTGGCCAAATTTTTGAAAGTGTTCTAGCCCAGATTTGACGATTCCAGCATCAATGGCCGGCTTGATCCAAGGATATTGGGCGAGGTAGTATTTTTCGTCGAAAATTGCGTAGTTAGCCATGTTTTCCCCCTAGGGTTTAGATGAGCTTGACAATCAACAGCAATTAATTTCACCTGAGTTCGATCGCCGATCGCGAACTTATAGATTATAGATTTTGTAAAATCCTTTTAAGTTCCCGACAAAAATATCAAATTTGTAATAGCAGACTCATCATAATCCAATATTTAATATTTGGAACTTATGCCTTTCTGCGGTTAATTAATTGCTCGATCGCCTGTTTCGTTACTTCTACAAACTTGGCAACTTTTCTCAGGAGCATTTTTCTCAAAGATTTGTTGCTTCTTTATTTTGTTTTCATGATTTAACTGTATTCATATTTTTTGTATTCTGTCAAGTAAATTTTTGTAAATAAAAATTGGAGCAGTTGCTCAAGGAATTTGTAAAATAATGTAACTAGAAATCGCAATAAATTTGTCGAATTGTGTAATTAGCAGGATCAAATCGGCTAATGGCAAGCGTTTTCTGGTAAAAATGCTTAGGGGATAAAAAATTCCCGATTGCCGAAAACAGCATCTTAAAGGAGCCTAACCGGATGTTCACTCACGTCAAGCCCACCATTCGCCACGTCGTGCCGGAAAACTTGCAAGGGCGATCGCTCATGAAGGTGGTCTATGTCGTACTAGAACCGCAGTATCAAAGCGCCCTCTCCGCAGCGGTTCGAGCGATAAATAACAAAAATCCGAATCTGGCAATAGAAATTAGTGGCTATCTGATCGAAGAACTCCGCAGCCCGGAAAATTACGAGGCTTTCAAGCGGGATGTGGCGGATGCCAATGTATTTATTGCTTCTCTAATTTTTATCGAAGATTTGGCCGAAAAAGTGGTAGCGGCTGTAGAGCCCCTGCGCGACAGCTTGGATGTCGCCGTTGTCTTCCCCTCGATGCCGGGGGTGATGCGACTCAATAAAATGGGCAGTTTCTCGATGGCGCAGTTGGGACAAAGCAAAAGCGCGATCGGCGAATTTATGAAAAAACGGAAGGAAAAGTCCGGGAGTTCCTTCCAAGACGGAATGCTGAAACTGCTGCAAACTTTGCCGAAAGTGCTGAAATATTTGCCGATCGACAAAGCGCAAGATGCCCGCAACTTCATGCTAAGTTTCCAGTATTGGCTGGGCGGTTCCCAAGAAAACTTGGAAAACTTCTTGCTGATGCTGTCACATAAATACGTATTCAAAGGCCAGGGGGCAACCACGGGGGGATTGCCCCTACAATACCAAGAACCCGTTGTCTACATGGATATGGGGATTTGGCATCCTTTAGCACCGTCGATGTTTGAGGATGTCAAAGGATATCTGAACTGGTATAATGCCCGCACAGATATTTCCGCAGACCTCAAAGACCCCCTCGCACCTTGCATCGGTTTAGTGTTGCAGCGCACTCACTTAGTCACTGGAGATGACGCGCACTACGTCGCAATTGTCCAGGAATTCGAGGCAATGGGCGCGCGGGTGTTACCGATTTTTGCAGGCGGTTTGGACTTCTCGAAACCTGTTGAAACCTTTTTCTTGGAAGTTGGGCCCAAGGGTGTTGCACCGCTGCCGATCGTGGATGCAGTGGTTTCTCTGACTGGTTTTGCCTTGGTGGGCGGCCCGGCGAAACAAGATCACCCGAAGGCGATCGAGACTTTGAAAAAGCTAAACTGTCCTTACATGGTGGCTTTGCCTCTAGTTTTCCAAACGACAGAAGAGTGGGAAAATAGCGATTTAGGCTTGCACCCGATTCAAGTTGCTTTGCAAGTTGCGATTCCTGAGTTGGATGGTGCGATCGAACCGATTATCTTGTCGGGAAGAGATGGCGCAACTGGAAAGGCGATCGCCCTGCAAGATAGAATTGAGGCAATTTCCCAGCGCGCCTTGAAATGGGCAATGCTGCGGCGAAAACCAAAGTTAGATAAAAAAGTTGCAATCACAGTCTTCAGTTTTCCACCCGACAAAGGCAACGTCGGAACAGCGGCTTACTTAGACGTTTTCGGCTCAATTTACGAAGTATTGAAAGCCTTAAAAGGCAACGGTTACGACTTGCCAGAATTGCCGGATTCTGCCGAAAAACTGATGCAAGAAGTCATCCACGACGCAACAGCGCAATACCAAAGTCCAGAATTGAATGTTGCTTACCGGATGTCCGTAGCTGAATACGAAGAATTCACTCCTTACTCGGAACGCTTGCAAGAAAATTGGGGCCCGCCTCCTGGACATTTGAACAGCGACGGACAAAATTTGCTAATTTTCGGCAAACATTTCGGCAACGTGTTTATCGGAGTGCAACCTACCTTTGGATACGAAGGCGATCCAATGCGGTTGTTATTCTCTCGTTCCGCCAGCCCCCACCACGGTTTTGCTGCTTATTACACTTATTTGGAGCGCATTTGGGGTGCAGATGCGGTGCTGCACTTCGGCACTCACGGTTCCCTAGAATTCATGCCGGGTAAGCAGATGGGAATGTCGATCGATTGTTATCCTGACAGTTTGATCGGGAAGATTCCTAATCTCTATTATTACGCCGCCAACAATCCCAGCGAGGCAACAATTGCCAAGCGCCGGAGTTATGCTGAAACCATCAGCTATCTGACTCCTCCGGCAGAAAATGCTGGTTTGTACAAAGGTTTGCAGGAACTCAGCGAGTTAATTGCTTCCTATCAAACTTTGAAGGATACGGGCCGGGGCGTGCCGATCGTAGATGCGATCGTCGAAAAATGCCGTTTGGTCAATTTAGACAAGGATATCGCCCTACCTCCCGACCCCCCCCAACCCCCCCTTACCAAGGGGGGGCCAGGGGGCGTTGCTGCGGGCATGACTGCGGAGGAACGAGACAATTTAGTTGGCTTGGTTTACCGCAAGTTGATGGAGATTGAATCGCGGTTGTTACCTTGTGGTTTGCACATTATCGGGAAGCCACCAACTGCTGAAGAGGCGATCGCAACTTTAGTAAATATCGCCAATTTAGACCGCGAAGAAGACAACCTGATCAGCTTACCGCGAATTATCGCCAATAGCCTGGAACGGGATATCGAAGACATTTACACCAATAGCGACAAAGGCATTTTAGTTGATGTCGAATTGCTGCAAAACATCACCTTAGCTTGTCGGGATGCAGTAGGCGCTTTGGTGAAGGAACAAACCGATGCCGAGGGCAGAGTTTCCCTAGTTTCCAAGTTAAATTTCTTCAACATGGGCAAGAAAACACCTTGGATTGAATCGCTGCACGCCGCCGGTTACAAAAAAGTCGATCCAGAACCAATTAAACCGCTGTTTGAGTATCTGGAATTCTGCTTGCAACAAGTTTGCGCTGATAACGAATTAGGCGCACTGTTGCGCGCGCTAGAAGGCGAGTATGTTCTGCCGGGCCCCGGTGGCGATCCGATTCGCAACCCGGATGTTTTGCCCACTGGGAAGAATATGCACGCTTTAGACCCGCAGTCAATCCCCACGACGGGTGCGGTGAAGTCTGCTAAGGTTGTAGTCGATCGACTATTAGAAAGACAGCGCACCGATAACGGCGGCAACTATCCCGAAACCATCGCCGTTGTGCTTTGGGGAACCGACAACATCAAGACTTACGGCGAATCCCTAGCGCAAGTAATGTGGATGGTAGGAGTCAAACCAGTTCCTGACGCATTGGGCCGAGTCAACAAACTCGAATTGCTTTCCTTGGAAGAGTTGGGCCGTCCTCGGATTGACGTAGTAATTAACTGTTCCGGCGTCTTCCGTGACTTGTTCATCAACCAAATGAACCTGTTAGATAAAGCCGTGAAAATGGCAGCAGAAGCCGACGAACCGTTAGAAATGAACTTCGTCCGCAAACACGCCTTGAAGCAAGCCGAAGAAATGGGCATCAACCTGCGCCAAGCAGCAACCCGCGTATTTTCCAACGCTTCCGGTTCCTACTCATCTAACGTCAATTTGGCGATCGAAAACAGCACATGGGAAAGCGAAGCCGAGTTGCAGGAAATGTACTTAACCCGCAAATCCTTCGCCTTTTCTTCCGACAATCCCGGAACAATGGCACAAGACCGGCAGATTTTTGAATCATCCTTAAAAACTGCTGAAGTCACCTTCCAGAACTTAGATTCTGCGGAGATTTCGCTAACCGACGTGTCGCACTATTTCGACTCCGATCCGACCAAATTAATCGGCAGTTTGCGCGCCGACGGTAAGCAACCAACATCCTTCGTTGCTGATACAACGACAGCCAACGCGCAGGTACGGACGCTATCAGAAACTGTGCGTTTAGATTCGCGCACCAAGCTGCTGAATCCGAAGTGGTATGAAGGAATGTTATCGCACGGTTATGAAGGCGTGCGGGAGATTTCTAAGCGTCTGGTGAACACTACTGGATGGAGTGCGACGGCGGGCGCTGTGGATAATTGGGTGTATGAGGATGTGAACACCACATTTATCGAAGATGCGGAGATGCAGAAGCGTTTGCTGAATCTGAATCCTCATTCGTTCCGCAAGATTGTCAGCACTTTGCTTGAGGTGAACGGCCGGGGTTATTGGGAGACTTCGGAGAGTAATTTGGACAGGTTGCGCGAGTTGTATCAAGAGGTGGAAGACCGGATTGAAGGGGTAGAGTAGGATAGTTTGGGGCAGGCCTTTCGGGTCTGCCTCTACATTCTCGATAAACTACTTGTGTTGTGTTTCAAAACCCCATACTCGCCTAGCTAAGTGAACGAGCATTTCTTGACGCTTGTCTATGGCTTTGGAATCCCAAACTTCAAACTGATCAAGATTAAGGTCATTTACAGTACGGTTTAATTGCGTGTTATTCCCTACACCAGGCTTTTCAACAAGGGAACGAGGGAGCAAAAGCTGTGACTGCTTATAACCGCTTTTTTTAGCATCATAGGTCGAGTCAGAAAGAGAACTGTTGATTGTCTTCTCTAAAAGAACCAAGTTACCAAGCTTTTCAACATAAGAACCATACTCATTCGGTTTGTCAAATTTACTTCTCAACTCAGGGTTGACTGATTTGGGTAGTATGTGTTCAATAGTTATCGATTTATCTAAGTATCTATCTAACTGGCTAACATTACTGTAAGCTTGGTTGTCCACAAATTGAGTTATTTTAGCTAGTACATAGCGAATACGATATGTAGCTATTTTAGATTCTGTTAATTCACGAAAAGCAGAATTAAACTCATTAGATAAAGATACCAATTTTTCTGTGAAATACAATTCAATAAAAGTTTCAAAATGTTCTCGTTTTTTTACTTCCAGTAGGTCTTGACTCCACTGGGAAAAATCACGAATCATATTGATGTCCTTACGAGTCGAACGAGTAATAGTGTAAGTAAATAAAAGATTTTCAATGTGACAGCATAATTCTATGAATAAATCCTTTGGCAGTTCTCTTGCTGCAAGAAGTAAGATGAAGTGTTGGCTATATCTTCCTTGTAGCTTTTTAATATTCTTCAAGGATTGATTGTCAGAACCATCAACATTTTTACATCTAGTAAAGTTGCTGAAGTCTTCACTTGCTTTGATCAAAGTATCCACGAACTTCAAAGGATATTTATCTATTTTATATCTGCTACCTTCTTTAGTAAACCAATCATATATAGCTTCTTCTGGAAAGTTATTCTGCAAATTAACTTGATAGTGAGACATAATATAATAACGCAAGAATCGCATAGGATCTTCCTTGCAATCATGAATAATATTAATCATTTTATCCCATCGTTTTTTTAACTCTTTCCAATGAGATTTTAAATCTTTACTTCCTTGTTTAGATGTATTGATAAATAAGTAGTTTTTAAGTAAATCCATAGAGTTTAATCCTACTCCGCGATGGTTGATTGTCTCGAAAACTTTAAGAGCACTTTTTAAGTTTAACGTTCCAATTCTAATTAATTTAACTCGACTGGTAAAAATACCAGAAAACTGTAGTCTTTTTTCGACACTAGATCCAAAGCGGGACAACAAGAATTCCCTAATTGTTTCATAAGCATCGACCAGCTTAGTAGCTGATTCAGAGGCTATTTTATCAATACTTGAAATATTACTTTTACTGTCAGCAATAATTTCTAAAACTTTTGCACCATCTCCATATTGAAGAGTTAGTCGATATCTATCTATGTCTAGACCAGTCTTAGTATCTTGATCAACTCCTGCTATTAAACCTTCTATCGCTTTTGATTTGTTTCCTGATTCAATCACAAAATCTCGAATGGCACAAAAAAGCAAATATATTGTTGTTAGCCTTTGCTGACCATCAATTAATTGAAAAGTTCCTTGATCTGGATAGACAACAAGAGAGCCTAAAAAATATTCGCTATCTTCTAGTGGTTCGTCATTATCATATAATTCATCAATAATATCTACAAGCAATTTTTCAACATTTTCATCAGCCCATACATACTCCCGCTGAAAGTCCGGTACTGCATAAAACTCTTTAAAGAGATCGGCTATGCTTAAATTGTGAGATTCAATTCTGGGTGCAGTTGCCATAATAATTTCTTCTTAACTTTTTGAAGGAATAACCATTCATTTTAGCATAGAGTAACCTCATGTTTGCTTGTATAGCGATCGCCCATTTATTCGCAAACTGCGATTGTCACCGCCCCTCCACCTCTCCCTCGATCCGGCTTTGGGGAATATTTTCGCAGGGCGATCGCCCTTTATGCTATCCTGTGAGTAGATACGCTTTGTATATACATACTCGTGCAGTTTGAATATGACTATCTCGCACAAACGACTTGAAGAACTAAAAAATATCCCAGAATCCGCCATTGATACGTCTGAGATTCCTGAGTTAGATGCAAGTTTCTGGGAAAAAGCCAAACTCGTGCAACCGATCGCTAAACAAGCTATTTCTTTAAGAGTCGATAGCGATGTCCTAGATTGGTTCAAAAGTCAAGGAAAAGGTTATCAATCTCTGATGAATGCTGTACTGCGCTCTTATGTTGAACATCACATCAAGAACAGTCAATAAAAGTGCGATCGCCCTCGCAACTCACTCAATATGCTACAATCCTTAATAAAGGTCGTTTAGCCACGATAAAATACCGCTATGACTACCCTCACCCTCAACCTCAACCCCATCATTAAGCTGACAGACGAACAGTTTTTTCAGCTTTGTCAGGAAAATGAAAATATTAGACTGGAACGAACAGCGAAAGGAGAACTAATTATCATGTCACCAGCAGGAGGAGAGACTGGAAACAGTAATGCAGGATTAACTGCACAGATTTGGAATTGGAACGAGCAAAATAAACTGGGTAAAGTGTTTGATTCCTCAACAGGATTCAAACTTCCTAATAGTGCAAATAGAGCCCCTGATGCTTCATGGGTAAAATTAGAACGCTGGAATGCTCTGACTCCCGAACAAAAAAAGAAATTCCCCCCCATTTGTCCTGATTTTGTAGTCGAGTTAATGTCTCCGAGCGATAGCTTGAAAGAAACTCAGGATAAAATGAAAGAGTACCGAGGTAATGGTGCGCGTTTGGGTTGGTTAATTAACCGCAAGTCTCGACAAGTTGAAATTTATCGTCAGGGCGCAGAAGTTGAAGTGCTGGACTCGCCTGCTACTTTATCAGGTGAAGATGTTCTTCCCGGATTTGTGCTAAATCTTGA
Source organism: Microcoleus sp. bin38.metabat.b11b12b14.051 (assembly GCF_013299165.1). NCBI lineage: Bacteria > Bacillati > Cyanobacteriota > Cyanophyceae > Oscillatoriales > Microcoleaceae > Microcoleus > Microcoleus sp. bin38.metabat.b11b12b14.051. The sequence goes on along the minus strand of NZ_JAAFKD010000010.1, from coordinate 74,553 downwards.
GTCGATTTGGTAAAGCGCGATCGCCCTGTGGGATACAGTAAAATAGAATTACAAGTTTCGTGCAATCAGAATTTTACCTGTTTATAGCATCTCTTACAGGCAGAATCTCTATACCGCCAGACATCAAGGAGTATTTGCAATGGTTCAAACCCTGACGTACAGTAAAGAATATCTTGCAGAATCTCACCTGGTTTTACATGATATCAGTTGGGAAACCTACGAACAGTTGTTAGAAATATTTGCGGAACGTTCAACACCGCGCATGACTTACTACCAAGGAACTTTGGAACTAATGGTGCCTCTACCAGAACATGAAAGGTATAGCTGGACTCTGGGACGACTAATTGTAGCCCTGTCTGAGGAGATTGGAATTGAAATTATCGGATTAAAATCATCTACTTGGCGTTCGGAACCGAAAAAAGCTGGCAAAGAAGCTGACGAATGTTTTTACATCCAAAATGAAGCTGTAATGCGGGGAAAATTAAAAATTGATCTCAAAAATGACCCGCCGCCAGATTTAGCTGTAGAAATGGATTTGACAAGTTCTTCTATCAATCAAATGGCGGTTTATGCGGAACTGAAAGTGCCGGAGGTTTGGCGCTGGAAGAAAGGAAAACTGACAGTTAATATTTTAAATGATACGGGTTATGTCGAGTCGGAAACCAGTTTGGCATTTGGCTCATTTCCTGTGAAAGAACTCGCAGGGTTTATGCAGCTAGATTCCGATAAAGGGGAAAATGCGAGAATTAGAGAGTTTAGAGAGTGGGTGCGATCGCACTTACAGAATCAGCAACGGTAGGGAAACGGCACTGCCGTCTCCGGCGTGGGCACGGATACGGACACGGCAATGCCGTTTCCCTACAAAAGTCGCGTTTTTTGACCTAATTTCATATCGGGAAGTGCGATCGCCCTTTTCGTCCCCAAGTGCGATCGTCTTTTTCGTCCCCAAGTGCGATCGCCCTTTTCGTCCCCAAGTGCGATCGTCTTTTTCGTCCCCAAGTGCGATCGACCTTTTCGTCCCAAAGGGCGATCGCCATTATTTATAGACATCACCGCGAGAACCAATCTGAGTCACAACTTAAGTTCTTTTGAAGATATTCCCCGATCGCGCCCCGCGACATAATCTGCCAATGCTGCTTGACTTTCCGCTATCTCTTGGGCCCAAACCACCTCATCATCGCCTTCAACTTCAACCCCCTGATGAACGATGTTTCTCAATTCCTCTAATAATCGAAGTTGGTCAGTCAGGGCGAGGGATTGAACTTGAGTTAGTACCTCATTATAAGTCGGCATAGACTTTTTACTGGTATTTTTTAGCTCTAACCCTAATATATACTGATTTTGGCTGGAAGTGCGATCGCCCTTTTCTTCCCAAAGCGCGATCGCCCATTTCTTCTCAAAGTGCGATCGCCCTTTTCTTCCCAAAATGCGCCCTAATACACTTCACGACGATGAGCGATAATAGTCACAACCACCTGCTTTTGCTCCTCATGAATGTCATAAACAACCCGATAATCTCCAACGCGATAGCGATAATATCCAGCTAAGTCGCCTTTGAGTTGCTTAATATTTGGATGACTGCGAGGGTGAGTTTTCAACATTTCAAAACATCGCTCTAGCTTGCGTTGTAAAGAAGCTGATGCTTCTTCAAAAAACTCCTGAGCATCAAAGCTAAGAACCACTGAATAAAAATTCAGATTTTAATCAGTATTTTCGTTTGAGTTGCTCAACGGAAGTCACCTTACCTGCTGCTACATCCTTTTTGGCTTTATTAAATGCTTCTAGAAAACCGGGAATTTTCAATAATTCCACCGTAGCTTCATTGCTTTCACGTTCTGCTAAATAAGCTAAAAAATCAGCCACAACGAGCAGCCGTTCAGGAGATAAGCTATCTATCGATTGCTTAAGGTTCTGGCGAAGTTCTTGAGTTTTCATAGTTCATAGCTATTGAAAATTATTATAGCTACCTGTCTGATTTTACCAGATAGTCTGAAATTTAGCTCTTGCGATCGCCCTTATTTTCCTTAAGTGCGAGATCCCACGGGATAGCTACGCCGATCGCACTATTGGATTATTTACCAATCAGTCGATCGTACTCTGCGTGCGTACCAATCCAAAACCACAAAATACCTGTTTCAATTTCCACACCCAACGCCCTATAAGCCTGTCCGGCCCTTACATATCAATACTTACCAACCTTCTTAAAATGCAAAGAAGGATGAGACTGATCGGCCCTGAGCAACTCATAACACTGATCTGCTGTAGCCTGTACCGTTGAGGGTAAAGCGCTATAACAATCCCAAAATTTTCGAGTAGTATAGTGCATTAAATCGCTCGATAGTTACCACTCTCAAAATCTGCGTAGGCGACAGCCGGGGCGTTAGCCATCGCTTCTGCTGCTAAAGCATCCAGTTTACCCTCAGCAATATCTTTCTCTAGCTGAACATCCCATCGTTGGTAATCCAAATTTAGAAACCACTCTAACAACTCTCCAATTTCGTTCGACCCAAGTTCGAGAATCGCATTTTCTATCTGTTCTACAGTCAACATAGGCTGTCTTAGATTACACTTTATTTCGCTGATTTTATCGTAGCACTATTGCGATCGAAGTGATTGAGATATTACTCATCCCATTCTTCTCTTAGTTGCAACTGGAATTCCAAAGCATCCACACGCTTCGGCAAAAAACCGCGCCATCTATCTAAATCTTTCCTGGGCCATCTTTGACTGCTATCCTGAGTATGGGTTGTTTCCAGATCGCGAATCAATGCTGACAATACTTCTAAAACTTGCTGTTGCTCTTCAAGAGTGAGACTTTGAGCCTGACTCAGTACCTCGCTATAAGTAGACATAGGCTTTATGTTGAGATTTTTGAATCTGAAGCTATTATATAACAATTTCTAGTTATGAGTTATGTCGCTAAGCTATCCATTCCATGAATCTCGTTCCTGATTCACATATTCTCCAGCATCAATCCCATTCCAAATTTCCTTACCCAAACCTTCCAGTTCTAAAATACTGCGCTTGGGCTGAGGAATCACCGGTTGACACAGCTTCAATTTAAGTTCTTTTTGGATACCGCTTTCTTCTGCTTGTTTGCGCTTCAGTGACTCTAGCAATTTCTGCTTGACTTCTTCCTTAACTTCTAAACCCGAATCAGGATCGCCAAAATATTCTTCTAAGCACTGTTCAACCGTATGCCGAATCAAGTCCCGCAATTGCTCGATTGTCATGTCTTTGACTTGCATCTTCATCTCCTAGTCTTTGGGAGTTTTAATAAATTCTACCAGGCTTGAGTTAAAATTTCACTGGGCGATCGCCCTTTTCTCCCAAACAGCCGGAAGCTTAGCTATCCCGCAGGCGATCGATCGCCCAGCCATCAATCCTAAACATTCCCTAGCCTTCAACTCAATCTTTTTCGACTTCTGACTCGGTTGATTTCCGCCAAATCTAACACAGTATTCTTGGCACTCAGACTTTAATTTTATATCATAGTTTGCTACAATAAAATTGTAGACTTGAACGCCGAAATTGATTTATTTCCTATCGCCGTTTCAAACTCAGCACGCTGAGAAAAAAGCTCGATAGAACCATCTGCAAGCCCACAGTCAGGCAAGTGAGCGAAGGAATTACCAAACGCAGAGTTTTAGAAGGATCTAGAGAACCGAAAGCAGTTTCGCTCCAGATAGTTAATGACAAAAACGAGCCAACTATGCCAATTAAAATTAGGGTGAATCCGACAAGCAATCCGGTCTCTAAGCTAACATATCGAAATATTTTATTCAGTTTCGGGTCTGCGGGCAGCAGTTTCTCGCTGATGGCGAAAATTTTGGTAAAAAAAGCGAAAGTTACTGCTTGAAAACCGATAATAATTGCGATCGCCCCATAAAGCAGCGTGTGCACGTCAAACCTAATACTACCAATCTTTTGACTACCAGGTAACAGCCAGATGCCCACACTTAAACCCCAAATCATCAGCGCCACACCTGGATACAAAAACAGCCAGCGAGGACTGTAAAGCAGCAAAAATCGCAGGTGGCGCCAGCCATCTCGCCAAGTTCGCAAATGCGGCGGGCGGCTGCGCCCGTCGGGAAAAAGTACCGTTGGGACTTCGGCTATCCGCAACTTGTACAGAGAAGCCTTCACCACCATTTCGCTAGCAAATTCCATCCCTGTTGTTTGCAAGTCGAGTTGCAAAATTGAGTCTCTCCTAAAACCCCTGAGCCCGCAGTGAAAATCGCCGGCGGGACTGGCAAAGAATAGCCGCCCCACCCATGTCAGCACCGGATTTCCTAAATATTTGTGCAGGGGTGGCATTGCACCCGGTTTGATGCCCCCTTGAAAGCGGTTTCCCATCACTAAATCGCAGCCTCCCCGCAGTTTTTCCACAAAAGCGCCGAGGTTGGCAAAGTCGTAGCTGTCGTCAGCGTCGCCCATGATAATATAAACTCCGCGGGCTGCTAGGATGCCGCCCATCAGGGCGCTACCGTAGCCTTTGGCTGCCACCGGCACGACTCTGGCGCCTCCGTTGGCGGCGATATCTTGAGAACCGTCCGTGCTGCCGTTGTCTGCTATGATAACTTCGCCGACAATATCAAGTTCGCGCAGCGACCTCTGGGCTTTCTCGATGCAAATTTCTAAAGTTTCTGCCTCATTCAGGCAAGGCATAAGTATCGATAGTTCGAGAGTGTTTTCCCCGCTTGCTTTGGTCTGTTGGGCCATTTGTTTTTTTCACTCTCGATCGCGATCGACAATTCTTGATTTTCCACTATTTTTGCTGAAACTATTGAAATCCAACAAAACTCAATCAAACTTAATTTAAAATGTTAAGGGTAGTTTTTGGGTCGGCAATGCTAGTGCTGTAGTATAAGTTGGTAAACTAATGAATAGAAGCGTTTTTATGGTCTTGCTGGCTGCTATTTTGTGCGGCGTCGCAGGTCAATTCAGTCTCAAGGCAGGAGCTAAAATATTAGGGCCGATTGGCGCTGATAATTTAATCGAAAAAGTCGCAGCCATGGCAACTCAGCCGTTGATTGTAGGCGGTCTTTCTTTGTATGCAGTTTCTTCGATCGGCTTTATTGTAGTTCTGTCACGGGCAAACCTTAGCATAGTCTCGCCTTTACTGTCAATTAGTTATCTGTTTACTGTTTTAGGTGGCAAACTTATATTTCACGAGCCTTTGCCGCCGTTGCGGTTGGTAGGCGTCGCCCTAATTATGACGGGAGTAATTTTTGTACTCAGAGGTCAAGCTGGCGGAGTGACAGGAAACTAATACGATTTTATATTTTAGAAATTGGGAAGGGTGTATCTGAGTCTTGTTTTATGAAATAATGCTGCTATATGTCTGTCTCCTCTGAGTCTATGAATCCACTTCAATTATTGAGCGATCGCACCGCTGTTCTGGCTACTATGCACCAAAAAGAACGGGTGATGGCTCCGATTTTGGAACGAGAATTAGGAGTCAAAATTAGCGTACCTCGTGAGATAGATACTGACGCTTTCGGCACGTTTACGAGAGAAGTTAAACGCTTGGGAACTCAGGTAGAAGCAGCTCGCCAGAAAGCAGAAAAAGCTCTAGAAGTTGCAGGTGAAACTCTGGCTTTTGCGAGCGAAGGCAGTTTCGGCCCTCACCCCATGATGCCGTATCTGCCAGCTAATAGAGAAATTGTAATTTTATTAGATCGAGCTAACAATCTCGAACTTATCGGCGAATCTTTGTCGGTGGAGACTAATTACAGTCACCAGTTAGTTGCGAGTATAGAAGAAGCCGAAGATTTTGCTCAAAAAGCGGGATTTCCCGAACACGGATTGGTGGTTGTAGTTGGTGATGCTGCACTGGGTAATGGGGAAATTGTCAAGGGTATTGCAACTGAAAAACAACTTTTTGATGCTGTATCAGCAGGTTTGAAAAAATCTTCGACGGGCAAAGTTCACGTGGAAACAGATATGCGGGCGATGCACAATCCGACTCGGATGAAAAATATCGCAAGTGCAACTCTCGATTTAGTTAAAAAATTTAAGCAATTCTGCCCGGAGTGCGGTTGGCCGGGATTCGATGTTGCCCAGAGGAAAATCGGGTTGCCGTGCGGACTTTGCTATTTTCCGACTCAGTTGGTGCGATCGACAATTTATCTATGCAAAAACTGCGGTTATACTAAAGAAGAACTGTTTCCCGACAATCGAGAGACAGCCGATCCCGCTCAGTGTCAGTATTGCAACCCTTAAAATTAAGTTACTAATGATAGCCGTAGCAACCGATCGCAACTGGAAACCCGTTATTAAAGAATTTGAGGCTGTAGTGGGCAAAAACGGCGTAGTGCAGCGCCGTGAAGAATTGCTCGTTTACGAGTGCGACGGACTCGCCAGCTACCGCCAGCGCCCGGCCTTGGTGGTATTGCCGCGCACTACCGAGGAAGTGGCAAATGTCGTCAAAATATGCGATCGCAATTCCATTCCCTGGGTAGCTAGAGGCGCCGGCACCGGGCTTTCTGGCGGCGCTTTACCTGTAGAAAACTGCGTGCTGATTGTCACAGCCCTGATGCGAAAAATCCTGAAAGTAGACTTAGAAAATCAGCTAGTAGTCGTACAACCAGGAGTAATTAATAACTGGGTAACGCAAGCAGTTAGCGGTGCAGGTTTTTACTACGCGCCCGATCCTTCCAGTCAAATTGTTTGTTCGATTGGCGGCAATGTTGCCGAAAATTCTGGCGGCGTGCATTGCCTCAAATATGGAGTTACCACCAATCATGTTTTAGGATTAAAATTGGTAGTTCCCGACGGTTCCATAGTCGATGTGGGTGGTGAAATTCCCGAAATGCCCGGTTACGATTTAACTGGTGTATTTGTCGGTTCCGAAGGCACTTTAGGCATTGCGACAGAAGTTACTTTGCGAATCTTGAAAGCGCCGGAATCTATTTGCGTTCTATTAGCTGATTTTCCTAGTATAGAAGCAGCAGGCGAATCGGTTTCTGATATTATTAGTGCTGGCATTATTCCCGGCGGCATGGAAATCATGGACAACATCAGTATTAATGCTGTGGAAGATGTGGTAGCAACTGGTTGTTATCCCCGCGATGCGGCGGCAATTCTGCTCGTAGAAATTGACGGTTTAGAAGTAGAAGTTGCTACAAACAAACAGCGAATTGCTGATATTTGTAAGCAGAATGGAGCGCGCAATATCACGACGGCTCACGATCCAGAAACACGGATGAAAATCTGGAAAGGGCGGAAAGCTGCTTTTGCGGCGGCGGGTCATCTCAGCCCGGATTATTACGTGCAAGATGGCGTAATTCCGCGCACACAAATGGCTTTTGTTTTGAAAGAAATTGAGGGTTTGAGCGAGAAATATGGCTACCGAATTGCGAATGTATTTCATGCGGGAGATGGGAATTTGCACCCGCTGATTCTGTACGATAACTCGGTAAAAGGTGCGCTGGAAAAGGTGGAAGAGTTGGGCGGGGAAATTCTCAGGCTGTGCGTGAAAGTCGGCGGCAGTCTTTCGGGGGAACACGGTATCGGTGCTGATAAGAAGTGTTTTATGCCGGATATGTTTTCGGAGGTAGATTTGGAGACGATGCAGTGGGTGCGTCATGTGTTTAATCCGAAAGGTTTGGCGAATCCGGGGAAGATGTTTCCGACTCCGAAGACTTGCGGGGAGGCGGCGAGGGCTAAGGTGGAAACTATGAAGAAGTTGGAGGGTGCGGAGGTTTTTTAATTCCCCTAAATAAGACGGCGGTTGAAACCGCGTCTACACAAACAAAACCCGCCTCCGCGGGTTGAAGAGGGTGGCATAATTTAACCGCAATTACGCAGATGCAGACGGCGGTTGAAACCGCGTCTACACAAACGATGTCCGCCTCCGCGGACTGAAGAGGGTGGCATAATTTAATCGCAATTACGCAGATGCAGACGGCGGTTGAAACCAGGTTTACACAAACAAAACCCACTCCAAGATGCAGACGGCGGTTGAAACCGCGCCTACACAAACAAAACCCGCCTCCGCGGGTTGAAGAGGGTGGCATAATTTAATCGCAATTACGCAGATGCAGACGGCGGTTGAAACCAGGTTTACACAAACAAAACCCACTCCAAGATGCAGACGGCGGTTGAAACCGCGCCTACACAAACAAAACCCGCCTCCGCGGGTTGAAGAGGGTGGCATAATTTAATCGCAATTACGCAGATGCAGACGGCGGTTGAAACCAGGTTTACACAAACAAAACCCACTCCAAGATGCAGACGGCGGTTGAAACCGCGCCTACACAAACAAAACCCGCCTCCGCGGGTTGAAGAGGGTAGCTTAATTTAACCGCAATTACGCAGATGCAGACGGCCGTTGAAACCGCGTCTATAGAACCCATTTGACATCTTTGAGTTTTTGGGTTGGGTGACGAGAAATACCGAGATTAACCCGGTTTCTGAGATTTACGCCCGGGGCAAGAAACCGGGTTTCTACGAGTTTTTGGGTTGGTCACGAGAAATACCGAGAGAAACCCGGTTTCTGAGATTTACGCAGAATAGATCTCAAATGGGTTCTATACAAACAATGTCCGCCGGACGCCGACTCAAGAGGCTAATATAATTTTCATCGGCTACTCTTCTCTTCAACCCGCGGAGGCGGGTTTTGCTTGTGTAGGCGCGGTTTCAACCGCCGTCTTATCTAATGCGCTTATCTCATGTGCGATCGCAATTTTGATCGTAAATTCGGTGCCCTTGCCCGCTTCCGAAGTACAATAGAATTCGCCTTTGTGCCTTTCTACAATAATTTGATAGCTAATTGACAAACCCATACCCGTGCCTTTACCAATGGGTTTAGTAGTAAAAAATGTATCGAATATCCGCTGCTTGACTTCCTCAGTCATTCCGGGCCCGTTGTCGGCAATTTTGATTTCTACAAAATCTCTGACAACTTTTGTATAAATTCTAATCTGGCGGAAATTTTCTGGTATTTGTTGAATATTTTGCGTAATGTTCTCATCATCTAAAGCATCGATCGCATTACTTAGAATATTCATAAAAACTTGATTGATTGGCCCTGCGAAACACTCAACCAGTGGCAACTTTCCGTATTGTTTAATAATTTCAATAGACGGCATTTCTCCGTTTCCTTTCAAACGGTGATTGAGAATTAATAGTGTGGTGTCAATACCTTCGTGGAGGTTAACGGGTTTCATTTGTGAATCATCGTGCCGCGAAAAGTTCCGTAGCGACTGCACAATCTGGCAAATGCGATCGACACCAACGCTCATGGAAGATAGGATTTTAGGTAAATCTTCAGATAAGAAATCAATGTCTTTATTTTCTATTTGATGTTGAATTTCGGCGACGGGATTGGGATATTGCTGTTGATAAAGTTTGAGGAGATCGAATAAATCTTCTGTGTAATCTTTGAGGTGAGTAAGATTACCATGAATGAAGGTGACGGGGTTGTTAATTTCGTGGGCTACTCCGGCAATTAGTAATCCTAAGCTAGACAGTTTTTCACTCTGAACTAATTGGGAGTGAGTATTTTTTAATTCGTCAAGTGCTGCTGCTAGTCTTGCTGATTGTTCTCTGCTTTGTGCTTCGGAGTGTTGCAAGGCTTCTTCGGCTTCTTTGCGATCGGTGATGTCTCTCTGTATCCCGATGAAATGAGTTAATTTGCCTGTTTTGTCGCGCACAGGAGATACTGATAAAGCATTCCAAAAAATAGTTCCGTTTTTGCGATAATTCTTTAATATTACCTGACATTCGCTTTCGGTTTTCAAGGCTTGGCGGATGATTTCTAGCGCCTCGGAGTCGGTATCGCTTCCTTGTAAAAATCGGCAGTTGTTCCCGATAATTTCTTCCCGTCGATAGCCTGTCATGTTTTCAAATGCGGGATTGCAATAAATAATTGGATGTTCGGGGTTAGTTGCGTCAGAAATCGTAACTCCGATGCTGGTAGCGGCCATAGCCCGATCGTACAACCAGAGCATTTCTTCTGCGCGCTTGCGATCGGTAATGTCTCGCAACGTGGCTAAATAAGCCATTTCTCCCTCCCATTCCGTTTCCACCACCCGCATTTCTACTACAGCATTTGCTTTGTGCTTGCGAATAGCCTCAACTTCTGTTTGGATGACGCGCATTCCTGGTGTTTCTGTTTCTCCGACGTGCGGAATAATATCTGTGTCCATCTCAATTTCGCAAGCTGAACCTTCTACTACCAAATTGCCAAAAAATGCTTGACCTAAAAGTTCCTCTGCTTTGCAGTTAAATAGCGCTTCTGCTGAGGGATTGGCAAAACAGACAAGCCCTTGTTTGTTGACAATTGCGATGCCGTCGGCATTTTTGGCGATCGCATTCCGAAACCGAGATTCACTGGCTTTCAAATCCTGTTTTAGCTGTTCAATTGCTTCCTGCATCTGCTGCGTTTCCCCAACACTAATACGATCGGCTTCTGAAATATTGGTCTCTGCCGAATTGTGGGCATATTTTTGGGGTAAATCTTGATATTCTCTTTTATGGGGCATGGTTTTAGCAAGTGTTTTTTGGCTACTGCTAATATTACTGAGCTTATTTTCGGGATCGGCTCGTTGAAAAAACATATTTAAACCTTCGCTTTAATTAAGGTGTCGAACTCGCCAGATTTTTGGGTCTTTTTATGGACAGAACAAGCTACACCTGATGCTAACACATTACTTTGAAAATTCGTCCTAAAATATGGTTGAAATTCCAGAGCGATCGCCATCTAATTATCTATTCCCTGTTGGCTAAGTAATTTCAATGACATCGGCATTTACGTAGTAGCAAAACTAACTATTAACGCCAGAAATGACTTCAATCCCGCTCGCGGATGACAAAATAACAGGAGCGACTGGCAGGTTCTAAATATTTAAAAGCAACTGCCAAGTATAAATTTTTATATGATTTATAAAATAAGTACGCTGTCAAAAAGCAAGCTCATCTAATTAAAAAAACAATAATCACCATTGCCAATTAGCAAATTATGTATCTGCCGCCAGATTTGATATAAAATGTAACCTGTCTATTTTTGCGATCGCAATTTCAAACCAATGGCACGTCTAGCACTTCTGAGCGTATCCAATAAAACCGGGCTAATCGATTTAGCGCGCAGTTTAGTAGAAGAATTTGAATTTGACATCATTAGCAGCGGCGGGACAGCAAGCGCCCTCAAAGAAGCGGGCATCCCTGTCACGAAAGTTGCTGAATATACTGGCTCTCCCGAAATTTTGGGCGGGCGAGTCAAAACACTTCACCCGCGCATCCACGGAGGTATTTTAGCGCGCCGCGATGTAGCGCAAGACATGGCGGATTTAACGGAAAATCAAATTCGGGCGATCGACTTAGTTGTAGTCAATTTGTATCCCTTTGAACAGACAATTGCTAAACCAGGGGTAACACTTGCAGACGCCATTGAGCAAATAGATATCGGCGGGCCGGCGATGCTGAGAGCTTCGGCTAAAAATCACGCTCATTTGACAGTTTTGTGCAACCCTCAGCAGTACAATACTTATTTAGCAGAAATTCGGCAAAACGGCGGGGAAGCATCCTTAAAATTCCGGCAAGAGCGGGCGCTGGAAACATTCGAGCATACCGCAAATTACGATCGCGCGATCGCCAATTATCTCACCAGCCAATCCGCAGCATCGAAGCTACCAGAAGAGTTTAGCGTATCAGGAACAGAGCTGCAAACACTCCGCTACGGCGAAAATCCCCACCAAGCAGCCACCTGGTATCAAAGCGGAACTACACCGACAGGCTGGACAACGAGCACCATTCTGCAAGGCAAAGAATTGAGCTACAATAATTTAGTAGATTTAGAAGCAGCAAGGCGGCTGATTGTAGAATTCCCGGAGACTCCGGCGGCCGCAATTTTGAAGCATACAAATCCTTGCGGTACAGCTTTGGGTGCAACTATTTCTGAAGCGTATCAAAAAGCTTTTGACACGGATTCAGTCTCAGCTTTCGGCGGAATTGTCGCTCTGAATCGCCCGATTGACGCTGCTACTGCAACGGCGCTAACTCAAACATTTTTAGAATGTATTGTCGCGCCGGGGTGCGAACCAGAAGCGGAAGAAATTATCAAGAAAAAGGCGAAAGTCCGAGTTTTAATTTTGCCAGATTTGACTCAAGGCCCAGCACAAACTGTGAAAGTAATCGCAGGCGGTTTGCTGGTACAAGATGCGGATAATGTAGTAGAAGAAACTAGCAAATGGCGTGCAGTTACTGAGAAACAGCCGACTGCTGAAGAGTTAGCAGAATTGCTGTTTGCTTGGAAAGTAGCAAAACACGTTAAATCGAATGCGATCGTTGTGACGCGCGATCGCACTACAATCGGTGTAGGCGCCGGACAAATGAACCGCGTGGGATCGGTTAAACTAGCGTTGGAACAAGCGGGAGAGAAGAGTAAAGGAGCGATTTTGGCTAGTGACGGCTTCTTCCCCTTCGACGATTCCGTCAAAACGGCTGCTGAGGCTGGTATAATTGCGATCGTCCAACCGGGTGGTAGTATGCGCGATAAAGATTCAATCGCAGCCGCCAACCAACTCGGAATCACAATGGTTTTTACCGATATCCGGCACTTTTTGCATTAGGAATTATACTTATAGCAATTCTCGATTGTGTACGATCGTGTAGGGCTACAATAGTGTTTTAAGGTGTCAATAATTGCGTTACAACCTTTGTATCTCTTGTTTGTAGCAGAGTCTCGATCCCCCTAAATTCCCCTTAAGAAGGGGGACTTTGAGAAGAATCATCTCCCGTCTGAAGACGAGAGACATTAACACTCTTGTCCCGTCTTCAGACGAGAAACATTGATGATGCTCTTGTCCCCCCCTTCTTAAGGGGGGTTAGGGGGGATCGAGAAGACTGTGACACCCATGAACACTGTTATATCCTAACGAGTTCCAGTTGCATCTTTAAAAAATCATGACTTACACTGAACAGCAAATTCAACCCCAAGATGTAAAAGTTAAAATCCTGCTCACTGGCGGACATCAGTGCACCATTACGCTCAAATCCGATACACCATTATTGCACAGCCTTGTCAAAGCATTAGTCGATCGCACGCAACAGACAGTAGGTTTTTCCACCTTATTCCAAATCCCCATAGACGACGGGCGTTCCAGCCTTTCCTTTCCCGGCGAGCACCTAGTCGGATTAGTCACGGAACCCCCAATTTACTTGCAGCAACTGCAACCACAACAGCCAGCAATCCCTGTAGAAATACCCCTAGAAATTCCTGTAGAAATACCCACAGAAATTCCCGCACCCGCGCCCGTAAATGACGACTTAATATCTCGCTACGCCCAAATAGACAACTTTTTAACATCCGCAGAAAAGAACAAACTAATCAAATACATTTTAGCCAAAGAATCAGAATTTGTGACTACCAGCACCTCAACCAATGCCGAAGATTACCGACGTTCGATGGTGCTCCACTCTTTCCCGGAATTTTCAGCACTGATGGTGAATCGCATCAAAGCAATTCTCCCCGACGTGTTGCGTAAATTAAATATTCCAGCATTTCCGCTTGGTGACATAGAAGCTCAGCTAACTATGCACAATGATAACAACTTTTACAAACTTCACAACGATAGTGGATCGCCCGATACAGCAACTCGATTTTTTACTTATGTTTATTATTTCAATCGAGAACCCAAGGCTTTTTTCGGCGGTGAATTGCAGATTTATGACAGCAAAGTTGAGAACAATTTTTATGTTGCAGATGAGACATTCAGAACTGTTGAACCTCGGAATAACAGCATCGTATTTTTTCTGAGTCGCTATATGCACGAAGTTTTGCCAGTTAGTTGTCCATCGAAAGCTTTTGCTGATAGTCGCTTTACTATTAATGGCTGGGTGCGTCAAGCGGATTGAGACAACATTTGCGGGTTAAGTAATAAGTAGCCGTAGCAGTAGCAGTAGGGTGCGTCGCGTTGAAAATTCCTAAATTTGACAAACAATCTCACAGCGACGCACCTGATACGATTTTGACAAATTTTTACTACGGAAGAAATGTTGGGCGAGATTGAAACGGAGGGTTGTTTACTCAACTCTGTTTGTCAGGTGCGTCGCTGTCAGATTGTCAATATTTAGTTAGGATTTTTCAAGGCGACGCACCCTACGACTATTAATGGCTGGGTGCGTCAAGCGGATTGAGACAACATTTGCGGGTTAAGTCGCATATCCCCAGGCCGGACACGGCATTGCCGTGTCCCTACAGATGCTATAAGTTATGATAAATCGAAAATCGTATTACTCTTGTGCTCCGGCATTTTTTAGCAATTTCACAACAGTGGAATAACCCTTAAATTCAGCTAACATTAAAGCCGTATAATTGCCAGGATTTTTGTGATTCAACTCTGCACCAGCGGCGATTAAAATCTTAACCGCATCAGCATAACCGCGATGGGCGGCCCACATGAGGGCGGTGGCGCCGGAATCATCCAGCAAGTTGACATCTGCGCCTTTTTCGACTAATATTTGGACGATCGCCATATAACCGCGATCGCACGCCTTCATCAAAGCCGTTTTCCCCAAATCCGCCGGGATATTGGGATCTGCACCGCCGTCAAGCAAGGCTTTCACCGTTTCAGTATGTCCGTGAAACGCAGCGAGAGTCAAAGCCGTCTCCCCAAAGTTTTTAGCATTCAGGAAATCAGGGCGATTCGAGTTTACCTTTTGCAGCAACGCTGATACGATCGCACTATGACCGTGAACAGCCGCCACCAGCAAAGGCGTATCGCCCAACCGATTTCTCGCACCGACATGAGCACCTCGGTTTAAGAGCATTTCTACCACATCTTTGCAGCCTTCAACCACGGCAAAATTCAACGCAGTTTCGTCATCTCTGTCTTTCGCGTTGATATCCGCGCCAGCATCTAGTAAGATATGAGCGATCGGCAAATTACCCCCAGCAGCCGCCGCCATCAAAGCCGTCCCGCCATCTCCACTTTTGACATTCGCATTAGCACCCGCAGCCAGCAAAGCGCGCACCGCATCAACATTGCCGCCATCCGCAGCCAAAGTTAAAGCAGTTTCGCCTTCTTTGTCGCGAATTTCCAAATCAGCACCCGCAGCCAACAGCGCCTCAACAACAGCCAAATTGTCCGCCGCCTGTGCCAGCATTAAAGGAGTTTTGCTCTGTAGATTTTTCAGATTAACATCCGCAGCGCGATCGAGCAAAATTCGGACAATGGCAGCACTTCCTTGACTAACTGCTAAAAATAGCATAGAATTATCCGCAACAGCACCCGCATCAGCCAAAGCTTTCACAACAACTTCATATCCCGATAAAGCAGCTATTTTCAGAGCAGAATCGCCATCTTTATCGCGAACATTCACATCAGCCTTAGCATCAAGTAAAAGCCGGACAACATTAATATCACCTTTCAGAGAAGCCGCCATCAAAGCCGTACTTCCATCATCATTTTTAGCATCAACATCAGCACCCGCAGCCAACAACAGCCGCATAACATCAGCCTGTTTGTGAGCGGCGGCCAACATCAAAGCCGTCAGCCCAAAACGCCTGCTAACATGGTTGACATTAGCGTCATTATTTAGTAAAATACGCACGATTTCCGTATAGCCCTTTTGGGCAGCAAACATCAAAGCCGTCGTCCCCTCAGAGTCTTTGCCGTTAGCGTCAACGCCCTTAGCGAGTAAAGCTTGGACGTGAATAATGTTGCCAGTCTTGGCAGCTTGAATCAATACAGCGTCTTGTTTAGTGGCAGGCATAATAGTCTCTCATACCGTATATTTGTACCGTCGCACGAGAGGGACTTACTGGTATGCTAAGTTTTATGAAGTATATTTACAAATCCTGAGAACACTATGAATCTCGAAATTCCGCAGTCTGTGAAAGTTTGGAGTCAATTCTTCCACCCAGTTTTAATGTGGGTATTGCTAGCAATCTCATTTTATGCTTTGTATCTGGGCATACAAATCCGCCGTACCAGAAGTGCCGAAGGCGATGCCAAGAAAGAGTTAATTAAGGGCAAATTCAATATCAAGCACCATCAGATGGGCTCTTTGCTGCTAGGGTTAATGGTAACAGGTGCGATCGGCGCAATGGCAGTCACCTACATCAACAACGGCAAACTATTTGTCGCCCCGCACCTAGTCGCAGGCTTAGGAATGACCGTCATAATTGCCATTTCAGCCTCCCTGACTCCATTGATGCAAAAAGGCAACAATTTTGCTAGATACACTCACATCGTTCTAAATGTGGGGCTGTTGGGGCTATTTGGCTGGCAGGCGGTAACAGGTGTAGAAATCGTGCAAAGGATTATCAGTAAAATGTAACGGTTAGGGTACGATTCAGGACTTGCGCGCGGGTGTCCAGAAACCAGGTTTTTCGCGTTTACTTCGTTTGTAGGTGTAAATTCTGCTAAAAACCCGGTTTATTTAATCCTAACAGTAACTGGTTCCAAGGCTATGCCTTGGAATCCATATTTAGTTTTTTAGTCGTAGGGTGCGTCGCTATCGACAATCCCTCGCTCAAAATCGACAATCTCACAGCGACGCACCTGGGTTATTCAACGGTTGAATAAATCACCCTCTCTTTTACTATTTCCCAACAATCGCAAGGTGCGTCGCAATGAGATTGTCGATTTAAATTAATTTTTATAGCGACGAACCCTGAAAAAAATCAAAGTCATGCTAGAAACCCTGATAAAATATTTTGTTTACGCCACCAAAGGTCATATTACCAAAACACAACTAATCAAATTTTTGTATTTAGCCGACCTTTATGCTGTCAAATGGACGAGCAAACAGCTTACAGAACTCAATTGGCGTTATTATCACTATAGCCCTTGGAACGAAGACATCATCGTCGCCTTAAATCAAATGAATGGCAAAACAATTGTACAAGAATCTGTGGGAGAAACCATATTTATCCGACTTGGTACTCAAGCAGGTAATGTCGATGATTTAGAATTACCTGTAGCACTAAAACTAATGCTGGAAAACATTCGCAGAGAATGGGCAGGCTCAGGACACGATAAAATCCAGCAATTACTAAAATATGTCTACAGAACCGCCCCAATGATTGAGGTTAAAGATAGCAATCAACTAGAGGAAGTAGTAAGGCTTAATCTTGAGACAGAAAGACAAAAATTAATCAGTGAATTAGGGTAATAACGTGGCTGGAAAAACACCTCGTCAAGGTTGGATTTATTTAGTAAATCCCCACAAAGTATCTCTTCGGTGCAAACACAATCACAATCACATTTATGATTTAAGTCAACCAGGTAAAATTGAATGCAAGACTGTTGATTGCAATCTGATAATTAATTCTAGCATTGTTTTTCGCGGAGTGCATCATTATCTCATTTGGGCAAACGAGCAGTTTCAAGATGACTCTGAATTCCTAGAAACTTTTATGGTAATTCCTTTAACTTTCCAAGAAACCTGCAAAGGCTTACCAACAGCGTATCCAATTAACTCGACTAGCAAACAGGGTCTTTCTCAGAATTCCTTAGCTTTAGTACATCAGATATGTAATGTTGAGATTAATTGCTTTAAGGACTCCCAAGGAAATTGGCTGGAGCGAGTTGGACAAGTGGATAAAGGAGATAAGGAGTCGATAGAGGAGCGTTTAAAGTATTTTTTGAATCTCGAACATGATTGTAGTAATGATTGGTTGATAAACAATGTGTCTGTAGAGATTTTAGAGAAAGTATTTGATTATCCGCCGAATGAAACAAAGAAAAATATTGATCTAGAAAAAGTCATAAGTGACCTTGAATTATGGTGAGTTCAGACGGCGGTTGAAACCGCTTTTTACCTCGAACTCGTATGTGGCGAAGCGCCCGTCATATGAGTTCGAGGTAAAACTACACAAACGATGTCTGCACTTCGACAAGCTCAGCGACCACCTCCGCTGACAAAGAGAGAATAGCATGATTTTAAGCGCTCTTTCTTAAACCAATGGAGAACTTTCGGCGATCGCAGTAAAGTCGCAGGTTTTGCTTTTATAGACCAATAAGGTTCAGTTAAGGGCTGTCCTTCGAGAGGAACGAAGCAATCGCAGTATATGTTTTTTACAGCGTTTTATACCCAGGACTGTCTCATCTCAACCCTATTGTGTTATACAGCGATTACTCAAGGGTTTAAATACTTTTTGTGCAAGCGGACGGTGGGACTCGAACCCACGACGTTCAGCATGGGAAGCTGACATTCTACCACTGAATTACGCCCGCGCTTAGTCTGTTTTATTTGCTTTTACCTTTAAGGCGTTGCCGTAAAAAACGACCTGAAAGACATTATACAACAATTTTGCTATTCTGAGTCAACCATTTTGAAAATCAATTTGCGGTGGTCGATCGCCCCTCCCGACAAAAAAAGCCCTGCACCAAAGGCAGGACTAATACTTCTACTCTTCAGTCCGCGGAGGCGGACTTCGTATGTGTAGCCGCGGTTTCAACCGCCGGGGCTTCTACTCTTCAGTCGGCCTCCGGCGGACATCGTATGTATAGCAGCGGTTTCAACCGCCGAGGCTGTGGGAAAAACGATCGCTCGCCCGATCGCGATTTTCACCTAGGGAAACGGCACGGCGCCGTTTCCTGTATTCGATCCCCACAAATAGGGGTGTCGGACTTGTCACAGGTGTTGGGGTTGTGACAGGTGTCGGACTTGTTACCGCAGGCGCGGGTGCCTCTGGTAAATTGGCTGCTTTGCGACAAAAGATGTTATTTTTTCTATTCATATATTTGAACGATCGACAAAATCAGTATGTAGCCAGATATCAATTAAAAGAATTTAGACACCGCAGCAGGAAACGGCAGTGCCGTTTCCCTACCCAAAATACAGGATATTTGTAGGGAAACGGCATTGCCGTCTCCTTATTTCGATCGCACCGCAGACGACTTCGCTCTTTTCTTCCCCCGCACCCGATTAAAAATCCAGACTTGCAGGCCATCCATATAGGTATAAACCACCGGAATCACCACCAAAGTCAACAGCGTAGAAGTCATCAAACCGCCAATTACCGCCATCGCCATCGGACTCCGCACCTGAGATCCGGCGCCAAGTCCCAGCGCGATCGGCACCATTCCAGCTATCATCGCGATCGTTGTCATCAAAATCGGCCGCAACCGCGCTACACCAGAATCCAGCGTCGCTTCATACATCGGTGCGCCTTCCTTCTCATTCATAATCGCGTAATCTACCAACAAAATCGAATTCTTTGTCACAATTCCCATCAGCAACACCACGCCAATCAAAGCGTACAAACCGAGAGATTTTTGTCCAACCAAAAGCCCCAACAGTGCGCCGCCCAGAGATAAAGGTAATGCCGCCATAATTGTGATCGGATGCAAGAAATTTGCAAACAACAGCACCAATACACCATAAATAAACAGTACCGCCGTTCCCAAAGCCCCGGCAAAACCGCTGAAAATATCCTGCATTACTTTCGCATCACCAGACGATTCCTGTTCCACACCGGGGGGTAAAGGATTCATTACAGGTAGTTTCTTCACCGCCGCCGAAGCTTCTCCTAAAGTCGTACCGCCCAACAAATTGCCTTCTACGGATACTTGACGGGCTCTATCGTAGCGATCGATCTGAGAAGGCCCGCTGCCCAAAGTAATATCCGCCACCGCCCGCAACGGCACTAAAGTATTATTTTTACCCGGTATTTGCAGGTTTTTAATTGTTTCGATATCACTGCGAAACTGCGATGCTAACATCACATGAATCGGAATTTGTCGATCGGGCAAATCGAATTTAGCCAGATTCGAGTCAATATCTCCAATCGTTGCCAAAGAAGCAGTACGAGCAATTTGCTGCACCGAAACACCCTGATCCGCCGCTCGATTTGGATCGGGTTTTACCAAAATCTCCGGCTTGACTAAACTCGCGCTAGATTGCACCTCAATTAGTCCCGGAAGTTGCCTCATTTGTTGCGTGAGAGTTTCCGCAGTTTTAGTTAAAGCTTCGGCATTTTCGCTCTTGAGGACGATCGACATTTGCTTCCTACCGCCCACACGCCCTTGAGCAAAACTCAGCCGCACACCGGGAACATCCGCCAGTTTGGGCCGCATTTCCTCTTCAAACTTCTGTTGTCCGATTCGCTGATTGGCGGGCTTCAATTTGACGTACAGACTGGCTGTATTTACGCCGCTAGCACGCCCGCCGCCTCCACCCGCTCCCCCCGATACTGTGGGAGCGCCTTCGGTCTCCAAAACGCTATCTACGGCTGGATGGGCGAGCAATAATTTAGTTGCTTGCTGCACCGCTAAATCTGTTTGTGACAAGGTGGAACCGGGCGGTAATTCGATCGATACTGTGGAAAGTCCGGTATCATCGCGATCGATAAACCCCGTGGGAATGTAAGGTATTAATTGGACGCTACCGAAAAACAAAGCCACACCTAAAATTAGGACGATCGCCCGATGCTTCAGCGCCCAAGTCAAAAGTCGGCGATACTGATAGGAAAGTTGGTCTTTTTTGAGTTCCTGATGATGTGGCTGATCCTTAAACATATAAGCCGCCATCATCGGAGTTACGGTGCGGGCGACTAACAGCGAAAATAACACCGAAGCCGAAACCGTCACCCCAAAAGGTCGAAAAAACTGACCGGGAATTCCCGGCATAAAAGCCACCGGCGCAAACACCGAAACAATCGTCATCGTGGTAGCAACGACAGCTAAACCAATTTCAGCGGAAGCATCCAAAGCAGCTTGATAAGCCGTTTTCCCCATCCCCACATGGCGTTCGATATTTTCAATTTCGACGATCGCATCATCGACTAATATTCCCACCACCAACGACAGCGCCAACAAAGTCATGCTGTTAAGCGTATATCCCACCATCCTGAGCACAGCAAAAGTAGGAATAGCCGACAGCGGCAAAGCCACAGCAGCAATCAAAGTCGCCCGCCAATCCCGCAGAAATATAAAAATCGTGATAATCGCTAAAACCGCCCCCAAAATCAAAGCATCCACAGAAGCTTCATAGGAATCTCGGATGTGATCTCCTAAAGTATAAATCAGTTCCAACTTGACATCGGTTGGCAAAGTTTTTTCCAGCTTCTTAACAGTTGCCCGCACCGCTTCTTCCACAGTCACCAGAGTGCTACCAGTGCTGCGGAGGATAGCAAAAGCTACAACAGGCTTGTTATTGAGCCGCGCGCCCTGACGCGCTTCTGCATAGCCTTCCTCAACTTTTCCCAAACTAGAAAGCGGCACAAAACTGCCTTTAGGCAAGGTAATTTGATAAGCTTTCAACTGTTCGATAGTTTTAGCACTACCGAGGGTGCGGACTGTTTGCTCGGAATTGCCGATTTCAGTTCGCCCCCCGGGAAGATTGATATTAAAATTGCGAATTTGGTCGTTAACTTGGGTAGCTGTAATCCCCAGACTTTGCAATTGTTCGGGGTTTAAATCAACTCGAATATCCTTATCTCTGCCTCCGATGCGCTGCACTTGAGCCACACCTTTGACAGAAAGGAGGACACGACTGATGTTTTGGTCGATTAATTCGCTTAATTGTTCTACGGTTTGGCGATCGGATACCACGGCGTAGGACATAATGGAACTACCCGCAAATTCCACCCGCTTGACAACGGGATCGTTAATGTCTTGGGGCAGGCTTTGGCGGATTTGGGCGATCGCATTGCGGACATCGTTGGTTGCGCGATCGCTATTCGTGCCCAATAAAAAGTTAACAGTCGTATTAGAAGAACCATCATTAACAGTAGAAATAATGTGGTCAATATTGCCCAAACCAGCCACAGCATCTTCTACTTTTTTCGTAACTTGCGATTCAAGTTCCGCTGGATCTGCCCCCGGTTGGATGACAGATATCGAAACTGAAGGTACATCGATGTTAGGTGAATCATCGATACCTAAAACTGGAAATGATACTAAACCTCCGATTGTCAGAATCAAGAATAAAACAATCGTCGGGACAGGTTGTTTTATCGACCAAGCCGAAATGTTGAAAGACATAATAGGAATTGGGAATTGGGAATTGGGAATTGGGAATTGGTGATTGGTGATTGGTAGTTTGTAATTGGTAATATAGTGTTCTTTTTATTTAAAATTTATTGTGGAGTGGGCATCTTGCCCGCTCTAAATATATTGTAGTAACTAACCAATATCAAGGGTGCATCTCACTTTGACAAATATGTTTGTAGGGGCGAAGCATGACCGCAGTCAATATGGGATTATAACTAATAAGTTATATGCGGTCATGCTTCGCCCTCTTCAAAAACCAGATGCACCCAATATCAAATATCAAGGTGCGTCAGGAAAAATTATTAGTCTGTCGTCGCCAACTTCTCGCCTGACGCACCCTACAATAACAACTAATGTCAACAGTCAACAGTCAACTGACTACTGACTACCGACTTTAACCCGATCGCCATCCTTGAGATAACCAGCACCAGCAACAACCACTTTATCCCCTGCTTTCAACCCTTTTTTAATCTCAACCTGAGCACTCGTCAAATCCCCAACCGCGCCCCCGGTAATCTCCCCAACTACCACCGGCTGAGCTTGCACCTTGTCCTCACCCACAAGTTTGTAAACAATAGAACTGCCATCAGACTGTGGTAAAATAGCCTTAGCCGGAACTTTCAAACCTTGCGCCGTCGCCGTCGAAATCGCAGCGCGCAAAAACATTCCCGATCGCAAAAACTCACTTGCAGGCAAATCAATCTTCACCGTAGCTTGCCGATTTTGCGGGTCAACTAACGGCGAAATCTCTCGCACAGTTCCAGACAACTTAATCCGCTTGTCTGAATCCGAACTAATCTGTACCGCGGTTCCCGGTTGTACTTGCGAAACCTGAGTTTCTGGGACTTTTAATTGCAGTTCTAGCTTATTTCCCCGAATAATCGAAAATAGTTTTTGACTTCCCGAAGAAACATCACCAACTCGACCAATTCTTTCCGATACAATACCGCTATCCGGCGCTCGGACGATAGTTTGTTCGAGTTGAGTTTGCAACTGTTTGACTCGCGCATCATTGCTGCGAACACCTGCTGCATTGTTCCCTACATTTGCTCGGGCGCTGCTGACAGTTGTGGCCGCAGTATTTACCTTGGCGCGCGCACTCAACAGTGCAGCTCGGGCTGTACTGATACTAGCTTCGGCATTAACTACTTTAGCTTGAGCCGATCGCACTTCTTCCGCCGCTTTGTTCTGTTCTTCTATAGCTTTATTCAAATCAGCCTTAGCTTTATTCACATCTTGAACAGCAGTTTCTCGCTCAGTCTTGCGCTTTTCCAAATCTTGCTGGCTAATTACTCCTTGAGCCGCCAAATTTTGGGTGCGATTGACTTCTCTTTGGGCTTGAGCTAATTTCGCCTGGGCGGAAGCAATACCAGCCTTAGCTTGATTCACACCAGCCTTAGCTTGATTCACACCAGCTTCAGCTTGGCCAACACCGGTTTTAACTTGCGCTAAGTCTGCGATGGCTTTTTCCACGCCAGCTTCAGCTTGAGCGACAGCGGCTTCGGTTTCTTTTTGGGTAGACTGGGCTTGCTGCACTTGAGCTTGGGCTTGTTCTACCGTAGAGTTTGCCGATTCTACCTTAGCAACGGCTTCGGCAATTTGCGATCGCAACACCGAATCATCCAAAACCGCCATTACCTGATTTTTTTCTACCGTATCCCCTTCTTTCACCAAAACCTGCTTAATTTGCAAACCGTTCGATTGCGGTAGCACCGGCAGTAAATCGTAAGGCGCCACACTCCCCGTCGCTTCGAGAGTTTGAGCCACCTCGGCCGATTCCACAGGGGCCACCGTCACCGTCTGAGCCGTCCCCTGCTGAGCAGCCGCTGGGGCTACAACTGGAGCACGTGCGCTCTGCTTCCCCGCAGTCAAGTTTACTGCGAGCAGCGTTGCAGCCACGCCAATCCCTGCGCCCACCAATAGCGTCGGCCACCTGAGTCCTTTACTGGGAGGAACTTCTGGTGCTTCTAATTCGGAAACTTCCGATAGCGCCCCATCCATTTCTGGAACTTCTAAGGCTATTTCTCGTTCATCTTCTTCAGACGAGAAGCGCCAGCGAGAGGTATCTGAGGTGCCAGTTTCAGACGCATCCGCTACTAATTTGCTGTCGCGGCCGCTCTGCACGGGGGAAAGGGGCTGCTTTTCTTCTGCTTCTGAAAAAACTTGATTCGTCACGGTAGTTCCTCCCGTCGGTTTCAGCCTTCGGTTTTTGATATTGTAAAGAAAGATTGCGGTTTTAATATGTAATTTATTTTAGCTGAGGGTGCGAGCGCTCGCGCCTCCTCCTTGCGGGTGAGTGTAGCGTCATTTCACATGATAATGGTGATTGCGATCCGAGATTGTGCGATCGACCTTTAATATCATGTCCGGTAGATTACTATAAAAACGGTTGGTTCGTAGTGCGGACTTCAGTCCGCAGCTATGGAGCGGACTGAAGTCCGCACTACGAACCTACTTATTGCGATGAACTGGGCGCGATCTGAACTCGATCGGGCGATCGGGCATACTGAATGTTACCGTGATTGGCGATCGATCGCAGGGCGATCGGGCTGGCGATTGCCTGTCTCACGGGGGTTTTATCATAACTCACCCATCAATACTAAAACAATTCAGTCTAATATTGAAGTGAATTATTGCTAATCTATACTCTAATATGTGTGTTGTATAATACGGCACAGCAGCTAAAAAACTTGTGCCAGTTTAATTGACAAAAATCCCAATGAATAGTGTATTTACTCCCGTCCAACAGTTTCTAATTACTTGGTTGCTAGTGCTAGTGACTGGATGGTTTACCCTGACTGCTATTAATTATGTTGGGGAACTCGTCAGCATTTTAGTAACAGCGGGACTCATTGCATTTTTATTAAATTATGCAGTAATCAGACTGCAAGTATTTTTGCCGCGAGGACTCGCTGCGGGGCTAGTTTATTTAACGGCGGGTTTGGTAGTAGTAGTAATCGGTCTAACTATTGTACCGCCAGTCTTCAGCCAAGCTAGACAGTTAGGGGTCAGGTTCCCAGACTTGCTGGAGTCGGCGCGGCAGCAGTTAGGTGAATTTCAAGCATGGAGTGCCGATCGCAATTTACCATTTGACGTGCAACTTTTAGAACAGCAGTTATCAGCAAAAGTGCAGGAACAAGTACAGGCGATTGCTGGTACGAGTTTAGGTTTAGTTGTAGGAACTGTCAACTGGTTTCTCGACTTAATTTTGATTCTAGTCATTTCATTTTATATGCTCCTCGACGGTCAAAGAGTGTGGCAGGGATTGACCAGCATTTTTTCGCCAGATATTCGCTATGTTTTAACCGATACTTTGCAGCGAAACCTCCAGCGATTCGTATCGGGACAGTTGCTGCTGGGACTATTTATGGCGACCTCGCTAACTATGGCTTTTTGGTGGCTGCAAGTTCCGTTTTTCCTGTTGTTTGCCGTGTTTATCGGCTTGACAGAAATAATTCCGTTTATCGGAGCGGCGCTGGGCATTGGTACTGTTAGTATAATTGTAGCGTTTATTGATTGGTGGCTGGCGCTGCAAGTGTTGGCAGTTGCGATCGGTCTCCAGCAAATCAAGGATAACTTAGTAGCACCCAGAATCATGGGTAATCTCACGGGTTTGAGTCCGGTAATTATTTTTACAGCTTTGCTGTTAGGAGGTAGAGTGGGAGGATTATTAGGAGTTATCCTAGCAATTCCGCTGACTGGGGTGGTCAAAAGTATCGTGGAAATTGTACTCAATCCCAAATTACCTCCGCAAACAGGCTCGTTTTTCTACAATCCTTTTAGCGGCGAGGAATTGGGGAAAATTGCGGAAAATGAAAGTAGAATAATCTTGGTTCCCGATGATAAAAAATAGTCCTAAGGTTCGTAGTAAGGACTTCAGTCCGTAAAATTTTTATTAGTAATGAATTCGGCGCTTGTGAGTGATTTCTTGAAGAAAAGACTAAAGTCCTTACTACGAACGGAAGAAGGACTAAAGTCCTCACTACGAACCTGATAAGGACTAAAGTCATTACTACGAACGGAAGAAGGACTAAAGTCCTCACTACGAACCTGATAAGGACTAAAGTCATTACTACGAACGGAAGAAGGACTAAAGTCCTCACTACGAACCTGATAAGGACTAAAGTCCTCACTACGAACAAACTTAAAATTTCAAACCTAAAACTTATGAAATGGTGGCAAAATCTTAAAAATAATCCTCTAGCTCGCTTGGGAGCTGTGGTGCTATTAATTTTTTATACAGTCGCACTTTTCGCCGAATTTGTGGCACCTTACGACCCCTACGACTCTCAATTAAATGGTTCCTTGCTGCCGCCAACTCAGATTTATTTAAGCGCCAAAGACGGGCGATTTATTGGGCCGCACGTTTATCCGACTACTCAGGGCCCGGTGGATGCAAATACGGGCGCTCGCGAGGTAATTGTAGACTGGCAAAAACCCTCTGCTCTCGGTTTGTTTGTCAAAGGTTCTCCCTATAAGTTTTTAGGAATTTTGCCTTTTGACAGGCACCTGGTTGGCACTACAGGAGAAGGTAAAATTAACCTTTTAGGTACCGACGAACAAGCTCGCGATCAATTCAGCCGCTTAGTACATGGCAGTCGCATTAGCCTCAGCATTGGTTTAGTTGGCATAGCAATTTCATTTCCTTTAGGATTGTTGATTGGAGGAATATCTGGTTATTTCGGTAGTTGGATTGACAGTATATTAATGCGCTTCGCTGAAGTATTGATGACGATTCCCGGTCTTTATTTATTAATAGCCCTAGCAGCAGTTTTGCCTCCGGGATTGACAAGTGCTCAGCGATTTATTTTGATTGTGTTGATTACTTCATTTATCGGTTGGGCAAGTTTGGCGCGGGTAATTCGCGGCCAGGTACTGTCTATTAAACAGCGAGAATTCGTGCAAGCGGCTCGGGCTATGGGCGCCAACCCAATCTATATTATTATCCGCCACGTGTTGCCACAAACTGCAACTTATGTAATTATTTCTGCTACTTTGTCGGTTCCGGGTTTTATTGTGGCGGAGTCGGTTTTGAGTTTAATTGGATTGGGGATTCAACAGCCAGATGCCTCTTGGGGAAATTTGCTATCTCTTTCTACTAATGCTTCAATTTTAGTGTTGCAGCCTTGGTTGGTTTGGCCTCCGGCGATACTGATTGTTTTGACTGTTTTGGCTTTCAATTTATTGGGGGATGGATTGCGGGATGCTCTCGATCCGCGCAGCATTCAAAGGTAATTGTTGACAGTTGACAGTTGACAGTTGACAGCTTGCCCCGAGCGAAGTCGAGGGGTTGACAGTTGGCTTCGGAGTGCGAAGTTTTTAGGCAGGGGCTTAAATCCTTGTCATTACCCACATCTCCTGAAACCCTCTCAACGTAAAGGTCTTAAACAATCCGCTTGTTATCATTAGTCAGAAGCTATTGAGAATATCTAACAATGAACAACGAAAGAATGGGGGGTTGCGGAATTTGCTTTTTGAGAAAATTAGCAGGTTGAAAAATGTGGGTAATGACAAGGGCTTAAATCCTCTGCCTAAAAACTTCGCTGTCAACTGTCAACCCCTCGACTTCGCTCGGGGCAAGCTGTCAACTGTCAACTGTTAAAGGTAAACGGATGGTGAAAGTAGAACCAACACCGACTTGACTGTTTACTGAAATATTGCCACCCATCATCAGGCAAAAACGCTGGCTGATTGCTAGTCCCAAACCTGTGCCGCCGTACTTGCGCGTGGTAGAAGCGTCTGCTTGGGTAAATGGTTGGAAGATGTGCTCCAATTCGTCTGGATTCATGCCAATTCCTGTATCTGTACAATTTACCACTAAAAATTCTTTACTGGGATTTGAGGATGGAGAATTTGCCGCGGGTTCAGAACTGTTTTGTGGTGTCGCTTCGCTGTTATCACTGGATATTGTTTCTCGGCTGGCGCTTACGGTAATTGTACCATTTTGAGTGAATTTGGTGGCATTGCTCAGCAAATTTAATAAAATTTGCCGCACTTTGGTAATGTCACCGCGCATTGTGCCGATGTTGCTAGTTTGCTGTAGGTTTAAAGTGTTGTAATTTTTCTCGATCAGTGGGGCTGCGCTGTCTGCAACTTCTGCTATCAAGGCGCTGATGTCGAAGGTTTCTAGGTATAGATCCATGCGACCGGCTTCGATTTTAGAAATGTCGAGAATGTCGTTAATTAGTGATAGCAAGTGTCTGCCGGATGTGCGGATTTTGTCTAAGTCTGGGGTGAGTTCGTCATAGCCGGATTCTTCGGTTTCTTCTTGGAGCATTTCGCTGTAGCCGATGATGGCATTGAGAGGTGTGCGTAGTTCGTGGCTCATGTTTGCTAAAAATGCGCTTTTTGCGGTGGAAGCTGCTTCGGCTGCTTCTAGGGCGAGTTGCAAGGCGGATTCAAAGACTTTACGATCGCTAATATCCTCGACGCTGCCTTCATAGTAGAGTACCTCGCCGTCGGTGTCGCACACTGCACGGGCGCTTTCAGAAATCCAAATTATGCTGCCGTCAGCGCGGTACACTTCTGACTCAAAGCCGGAAATTTGTCCGAATTCTTTCATGACTCGCATAAACTTTTCGCGTTGCTGGGGATTGACGTAAGTTTGCTGTCTGATGTTGGTGAGATTTGATGTCAATTCTTCGGGAGTGGCGTAGCCGTAAATCCGGGCTAAAGCTGGATTTACGCTCAAGAAGCGGCCTTGGGGGGTGGTTTGAAAAATGCCTTCGACTGCGTTTTCAAATATGCTGCGGTATTTTTGTTCTGCTTGACGGAGGGCGCTTTGTGTTCGATCGCGATCGCTAGCTTCGATCGCCAATGATACCAAATCTGCCAGGGAAGCAACAAAATTTTGTTCTTCTACTGTCCAGTGGCGAGCACTTCCCACCTGTTCGATACAGAGGACTCCGACTGTTTGTCCTCCCAGCCGCACTGGCGCATCTAAGGTTGATGTGGTGCCGTTTTGTGCAAAGTAAGATGCCACAAATTCCCTGGTTCTGATATCTGACAGAGCGTCGTCGGCTGCGATCGTCCGGTCTTCTTCCAAAGCTTTAAAATAAACTGGATAGTCTGCTGCTGCGAGTTCAGCACCTTGGGAATGCTGGCCGTTGGTGCGATGAAATTTGTCTAAACATTGCAATGAAGATCGGCTTTCATCGTACAGCCACGCTCCGGCTGCTTCTGCATCTAGGGTATGAGCCGCCGCTGCGGTGATTTCTCTTAAAGCTACTTGCAAATCGCCTCGATACAGCGCTTTATTTCTTGCCAATTCTAGCAAAACACTGTTTTGTTTGAGCAATTGTTTTTGTCTCATCCGCCGCACGGATTCGGCTCGCTTCTGTTCGGTAATGTCGCGGGCTACCCAAATTACAGATTCTTCTGAAAGCGGCGAAATGCTGGCTGCAAAACAAACTTCGCGGTCGTTAATAGTTAAATCGTACTCGATGCTGACTGTTTGCTGAGTATCTAAAGCTGCTCGGATGTGGTTGAGAAAATTGTCGGCTGTAGCTTGCTCAAACAGCTCTCCGATTGTTTTACCAACTAATTCTGCGGCTGGTTTGTAAAGCAGGGATATATTTGTGGGCGCAATTTTTAAGTAGCGACCGGTCGCATCCACAACTACAATTAATTCGTTCATGGCTGCAAACAAAGCCCGCAATTCTGCTTCGGCGGCTTCTAGTTCGGCTGTCCGCTCTGCTACTCGCTGTTCTAAACTGGAGTTGGTTCGTTCTAGGGCTACAAAAGACGATCGCAATTGTCTCGCCATCTGGTTGAAAGACTGAGCTAACACACCGAGTTCGTTGACGCCTTTGACTTCGACTTCGCCGTCTAATTCGGCGGAGGTGAAGTCAGCAGCTTCGGACATTTTTGTTAAAGCTTGGGATGCTTCCAGCAATCGGGTAATTGGTGTGACAACCCAGCGAGAGGTGAAAATACCCAGGACGATCGCCAATATGAACGCAAAAAAGCACAATAAAATAGTTGTGCGAGTGTTGGCGTTAATTTGCTCCATAAAGTCTCCTTCCGGGATGGCGACGACAATCAGCCAATCGAGGCCGCGGCCATCTCGCAGCGGAACCACCGTCAGGAATTGACGTTTCCCGTCTATATCGAAGCTAAACTGTCCTTGGGTGTCAATTTCTTCAAAACTGCCAAATTGTTTTTGCAAGTATGTGGATGCCGATCGAATTAGCGCATTTTTACTTTTAGTCGCCATCAACCGTTTTTGTCCGTCATTGTCAGTGACAAAGGGCAATTCGTCTGTGGAACTGGCGACGATTTCCCCGCTGCGTTCGATCGCAAAAACTTCTCCTGACGGGCTAATTTTAATACTTTTGAGAAAATCGCTGATTTGAGAAAGAGTCAGGTCAATTGCCAAAACCCCCCGCAGTTTTCCTGTTTCATTGTAAATAGGCATCACCGGCGTAATGCCGAGAACTGACGGGGCTGCGAAGACGTATATCGGAGACCAAGTGGCTTTTTCCGCCTGTTTGGCAGCTTGGTACCACGGTCTAGTACGGGGGTCGTAGGGGGCGGTTTTGATTAGTTCAGTGCGATTTCCTTTGCCATCGAGGCGATAAATTTGGCGGTTGGGAGCGGTTGATTCGTCTCTGATGTATAGTAAGTCTTCTGCTTCGTGTTTGACCAAGAGAAATCTGCCCTGTTCGTCGCCGTAGTAGATGGTTGTAGTTTGATCGCTCAGCTTGGTCTGGTTCCACAAATAGCGCTCTAACTTGGGGAAGTCATCAGGGTTGAGGTTTTCCGAGGCGATCGCAGCAGTATTCATTTGCAGGAACAGGTGAGACATATCCCCAAAACTGCGGAAATTTTCTTTAGTCCTGGCTGCGACTTCCAAGCTCAACCTGGTAGCAAGGTCATTGACGGCTTTCTGGCCGTTGCGAAACGACAGCCATCCTGTGACGCCGACTGCTACGGAGATTTGCACCACCAGGGGTATCAACAAAACTAGGCTCAGCGACATCTTGGGCGAGCTTTTCATCAGCCAACTGCTCAAACTTTTCAATAACATCAATAATATTTTGACACCTAGAAGCTTTGCCTATCGTTTGTCTTTTAAAAGATGCCCTAGATATTATAAGTTACAAACTCCCACAGGAACAGTCAATTGGGCTAGCCTACCCCTCACAACTTGACTGAGGTTGCCGGGGTTACTGTAAAAAATTGTAATATCGATCGTATCACTACTTGCTAGAATCGGGCGATCGCGATCGGGGACTCCCAGTCAAAAACTCACACTAGGTTAAAATAGAATACAAGGGCTCTTAGGTACTGCCAACCCTGAATTGATAAGTCATTCCCGTCAAAAATGGAGAATCGAAAAAGCAGAATCGAGCATCGGAGCGCTAGAGCCGCGTCTAACTGCGGTCAACCCTACGGGCGCTCAATCAAAATCTGATTTAAAATTTCAAGGGGAGTGTCAAAAATGTAAGTTATTTGACAACAGTCTGTTAAAAAATTTGCTATTGATAGAATAAGCGGACAAAAAGGCGATCGCACGAAAAAAGGGTAATTAAAGCATCTGTGTTTGATCGAGGGCAGCAATGTCAGTCGATTTGAGATTGAAAAATTGAAAAATCAGAGATTTACTCCACAGATTCATCTGGGAGCCCGAACATCCGCATTGTCCGCTAGCGAAAGAGAAGGGAGCCAGTCGTTGAATCTAAAATTTGGGGTTCGACCCCCATGAGCGTGGGTAGCTTCTACTTATTTTTGGGTAATGTCAAGTGTTTTTGGCTTTGGTGGACGATGGATGGAGCCCCGCTATGCTACGACATTTTAGCAAAATAATACTTCGGGAGGAAGACATGGACTATACATTTGAAATCCTGGGCGTATCTCCAACTTTAACGTTTTTTAACCAGCAGCAGGAATTGCTGCAACAACAGCAGCCGTCCGGTGTAGAATACTTGGGAAACCGAAAGTGTACTCTGGATGCGTTTGTGGCGTCTGTGGAGGTAGTTTCTCCCTATCGCGGCTGGGATGTCGATCGAGTCGTAGACACAGTGATTAGTTTCTGGATGCACAACTCTGAGAGCATCCAGTATTGGAAGCATCGCTTGCAGGATGCCGGCAGCGAAAACTTGTTAGTAGCCAGAGTAGGCGATCTCAAGTCTTTGCAAGCTGCATTTGAATCGCTGCTGAGTGAATAGGAAAATCTGGAATTGGGAAAAAGGCGATCGACAATAATGTAGATCAGCTCCAAAATATATAACCATGTCATTGCGAGTGAAACTCCGTGTGAAGCGAAGCAATCGCAGAGGCTCTGATAGCAATACACATTCTGTGACAAGCGGCAAAGTTTATTTGCAGCTACCCACTTAGCTAAAATCAACTCAACTGTCTATTCCCAATTCCCAATTCCCAATTCCCAATTCCCAAATTTTATGTCTCGTTCAAAAGCCCTACAATCTTATATTTTTATCCGTTTGCTCCTCGCACCACTAATGTTGTGGACAATCACCACAGCAGTATTTTTGTTGCTGCGGGCCACTCCGGGCGACCCCATAGATGCCATTCTCGGTTCGCGAGCTCCCGCAGCCGCCAAAGCAGCAATGCGAACCCAACTCGGCCTCGACGCACCCCTGTGGCAACAATATCTCAAGTACATGAAAGACTTGCTGGGCTTCGACTTGGGAACTTCCATCACTACTCGCGGACAAACCGTCTGGCAAATTATCGGAGACTATTTCCCCGCTACAGTCGAATTAGCAGTTTGTAGCATGGCCATAGCTTTAATTGTCGGCATCAGTATCGGTTCCCTAGCAGCATCCCGCCCCAACACTATTTTCGACGCAGCAGGCCGTTTGTTTGGGATTATTACTTACTCGCTGCCGGCTTTTTGGGCCGGCATGGTTTTGCAGTTGATTTTCGCGGTACAGTTGGGCTGGTTTCCCTTGGGGACTCGCTTTCCGGTGACATTTCCAGCCCCCCAAGGCTACACGGGACTGTACACTGTAGACAGTCTCTTGAGTGCTAACCCGGGTCAGTTTCTGACAAGTTTGCATTATTTGGCTCTCCCGAGTTTGACGCTGGGCATTCTCTTAAGTGGTATTTTTGAGCGAATTGTCAGGGTGAATCTCAAGCAAACTTTGCAAGCAGATTATGTCGAAGCAGCCCGAGCTCGTGGTATTCCTGAATTGCGGATTTTATGGGCTCACGCTCTTAAAAATGCGATGATTCCAGTGATTACTGTTTTGGGACTGACTTTTGCTGCACTGTTGGGCGGTGCAATTTTAACGGAGGTTACTTTTTCTTGGCCGGGGCTGGCAAATCGTCTTTACGAAGCGATTAGTTTGCGGGATTATCCCACTGTTCAAGGTATTGTGGTGTTTTTTGCGGGAATTGTGGTAATTGCTAGCATTGTAATTGATGTTTTGAATGCTTACATTGACCCGCGAATTCGCTACTAAATTAAGGAAGAGTTGACAGTTGACAGTTGACAGAAGAGCCCGCCCGCGGAGTCGAGGGGTTGACAGTTGACAGAAGAGCCCGCCCGCGGAGTCGAGGGGTTGGCAGTTGACAGTTGACAGAAGGAATAATGAAGAAGCAAGAATGAAGATGTTTGCCCTCTCTCGCTCATTCTCTCGCTCTCGGCTATCTTCTTCTTTGATATGGGTGGAAGATTGTCAGGTGCGATCGACTAAAATATTCAACTCACAACGAGTAAAATTATTTGCAGGACTA
This sequence comes from Microcoleus sp. bin38.metabat.b11b12b14.051, assembly GCF_013299165.1. Taxonomy (NCBI): domain Bacteria; kingdom Bacillati; phylum Cyanobacteriota; class Cyanophyceae; order Oscillatoriales; family Microcoleaceae; genus Microcoleus; species Microcoleus sp. bin38.metabat.b11b12b14.051. The sequence goes on along the minus strand of NZ_JAAFKD010000010.1, from coordinate 40,900 downwards.
ATTTACCAAAAAAATGAAAACACAGGGAACAGGTTATGCTACAGCGATCGTACTTATTCAAAAATTACTGGAAAAGCTGTTAGGAGATGAAGTTCTGGTGCGGGTGCAGCTTCCAATTCAGTTAGGGGATGCCCAACCAAAACCATCGATCGCAGTTGTGATGCCAGACGTGCTACGCTACGCTGACCGCCATCCCATCGCCTCGGAAATATATCTGCTGATCTCCATAGCCGACGGTACGCTCAAAAATGACTGCGAGACTCAAGGACACATCTATGCTAAATCGCGCATTGATGATTTTTGGGTGCTAGATATCAACGAACGCCAGCTTCATGTATTTCGAGAACCCTCAGACGACGGGTACGGCAGTCAAATGATTCTGTCAGAAGATTCGACTGTGGCACTCTCAGCTTTTTCTAAGTGTACTTTCTGCGTGCGCGAGACGTTGCAGCCGGCGGCTGCCGATTAAGAAGGATTTGTTAAAAAGATCGGCTTTGAGAATGACGACACGAAAGCAATTTATAAGCCATAGTGGAGCAAATAAATATAACATTTGAGGAAGCGCTGATGAGATTATTGCGCCTCGCAGCCGCTCTATCGGCTGCCTTGACTCCACTGATGGCTGAAGCTGCCTTTAGCCGTCCCATGCCCGGAACAGCCGAGTTTCCCCGGGCCTCAAACCCCCGAGTAGACGTACCGGTTTGTTTCATCGAAACCCCAAGCGGTACAACTTTTGATTTAGTCAGCTTGTGCGGGACTAACGCTGCTCCCCAAAAGACTTCTCCGGCTGCCACTCCCCCCCCTCCTCCTGGAAATAACCCCAATGCAGCCACTCCCGCTACCGCTCCTAACCCCAACAGCGTCACCAGAGACGCCGCAGGCGCCCCGATAACTACTCCTGCAAATCCCGCAAATCCCGCAAATCCCGCAAATCCCGCAAATCCCAACAACAATGCCAATCCGGGAACTGCGCCGAATACCAATCAGAATAATCCCAATCCTGGAACTGCGCCGAATACCAATCAGAATAATCCCAATCCTGGAACTGCGCCGAATACCAATCCCAACAACAATGCCAATCCTGGAACTGCGCCGAATACCAATCAGAATAATCTGAATCCTGGAAGTTTGCCCTATACCGTTCCCAACAATGCCAATCCTTCAACTGCGCCGAATACCAATCAGCAGAATAATCCCAATTCTGGAAGTTCGCCAAATACCAACAGCAACAATTTGTCTCCCAACAGTACCACCGGCAACGGTACGGGCAGTTTTTGAAGGACGATCGCCCGATGAGTTAAGCTAAGACATGGAAGTGGCGATCCTCTTCGTTGGCGCAGCCCCCGTAGGGGCGGGCTTTCCTTCGGATCGCTTCGCTAACGCACTTGAGGAGACCTGCTGTGTCAAACTTAGTTCAACGCTTAGCAATAACCGCTCATCCGCAACTCGAAAAATCCCTCGGCTATCGAGGAGACAGTCGCTGGGTAGCTTGGCGGTGGGAACCTGACATCGACCAAATTATTTCCAGCGACGGCAAAACAGTCGGCACCGGCAATAACATGGCTTGGCTGGTGTTTTTGCAGCACGATTTAGTTCAGCCTGCCCTCCAAGAGTACAACTTCGCCGAGGGCGATCGCCACTGGCTGCTTTTAGACACCGAAACTCGAAATCTCTACGTCGGTGAAGGCAAAGCAGTTCAAAGTCTGCTGGAACAGCCGGAAAGTTTAGCTTTGCTAGCCTGTCTCGATGGCGGAAGTGCCGGACAAACCGCAGAAACTTGGCAGCAAACCCTATCTAAACTAACCCCAACAACAGCCTTTCGCCACCTCACAAACGTCATTCCTTTCGGAATCGCCGCCGCCTTAATCGGTGCTTTGGGAGTTGGAACCGGATTGTGGGTAGTCCCGACGGTGCAGCAGAAACTCACCGAAAAAACAACTTTTACTTCCCCAATTAGTTCTGGTGCCAACTGCGGAATTGGCGGTTCCGAGGATTTTTCAGCCTATATTGGTTCATCAACCGGAGATAAAGAACTTCATTTAATCGGTGTTTACGAAGCCAATGCGGAACACGGGAAGGTAAATTTGTCGAAAAGTGCGTTAGCTCCTTCGAAGCGATCCGAAGGAAAGCCCGCCCCTACGGGAGGCTCATCAACGAACAGGATCGAAATCAAAGTAGAGCGCCGAAACAAACCGATAATACTCGCACTTTCCGCCTACGAACCAGTCAACTGGAACGTGACTTTAGAACCCGGAACTGTTATCGAAAAAATCATTGTTAACGGATACAACAACCAAACTGTTTCTGGAGTTTCGGGAATTCCCATAGAAGAGCACAGCTACGAAAAAACCGGAAACTATATCGGCGATTTTATCTACAAGTGGGGTACAACTCCAGAAAGTACCAATACTCCATCTCTCGTAACTAAATTGGAAGAAATAAATCGCACAAAGTTAACCTCTTTTCAAGGATGCTACAGAGGTACAAACTTTAGTATTAAATGAACCCAGCGATAGACAGCCAAAAATTAAAAGTCTATGTTGCTAAAATCATAAAACCCGCGCGGGCGGGTTTTTTATTGAAATTTAAAATTCTTGGTATTTCTATGGTATAATATGCCGTGGCGTTACGAGCGATTATCATATAATGTCCGGTAAATTCAAGGCAATCAAGAAGGTTTGTAGTGAGGACTTTAGTCCTTCTTTGGAGCGGACTAAAGTCCTCACTACGAACCAATTTGATTGTATTGGTTCTTTTCCGACTTGATGCCAATTTCCAATTCTCACAATGCTAACACAATCATTATGAAATACTGGTACGAAACCCTCGCAGTAGCCCAGCGAATTTTAATTGAATTGGGAAGGCGGCGGCGCAGCTTAGTCTTGTGGAGTATTTTTCCAGTTTCTATCTTGCTAATTAACGGTTTAATTTTAAAAGAACGCGCTAATCTCACCACAGAAAAAGCCTTTGAAAGTGCAGCACCTGCAAGCTTAGTAGGAGCAGCTTTATTTTTTAGCTGTCTTGGTGGCAGCGTAGCCACGGTAGTGTCAGAGCGAGAACAGCATACTCTCAAACGCTTATTTATTTCTCCCTTGAGCGGTACTTCCTACTTCCTAGGAATTTTTCTCGCTCACAGTTGTATCGGCATCGGTCAGGTAATTTTAGTATACACGATCGCAGCGTGTTTGGGAGCACAATTTCAAGGCTCTATTCTGTTAGGATGCGCGATTATTCTGCTGAGTATTGTATCTTACGTAGGAGTCGGCTTTATTCTCGGCACCCAGTTTGCGAGGCGCACTGAAGATGTCAACTCGCTAGTAGCGGCTTTCGGCGTTCCTTTGTTGATTTTAGGAGGCGCATTTTTGCCAACTGCGCTATTTCCCAAAACTCTGCTGGATCTCGCCCAGTACAATCCAATTTATCACATGAATGAAGCCCTGATCGCTGTGTGGGCAAACGGCAAAGATTTTGCGGATATTGAATCGCACTTCTGGTTTTTATTGATATTTGCTATTTCCATGATTGCAGGCGGATGGCTGTCATATCGGCGGATGTTAAGAGTAGAAAGAAGACTTTAATTAAGACTAAAGAAACCGGGTTTTTACCGAATCTGTGGGCGCAAGCGAAAAATTGTACTAAAAACCCAGTTTCTGCCCAGCCGCGCGCGATATTACAATGAAACTTAGCACCGAGAAGGCTATAAATAATACAATTAAACTTAGGGAGATTTTGAGCAGTGCTGCAAATAGAAAAGCTAAATAAGTCTTACGGCGAGCGTTCAGTGCTTAAAGATTTAACACTACACATTCAAGGTGGCGAAATCTATGGTTTGCTAGGTCAAAATGGGGCAGGGAAAACTACAACTATCAATATTTTATGCAACTTGCTAAATGCCGACAGCGGTAAGGTTTCCATCAATGGCGAACCTGTTTCGGAATCTACTAAACTATTAATTGGTGTAGCGCCTCAAGAAAATTTGCTTTACAAAAGCCTTAGCTGTGAAGAAAATCTGAATTTTTTTGCTCAAATTTACGGTTTGGATCGCAAACAGCGCAGCTATCAAGTAGAACAATGTTTAAAAGCGGTAAATTTGATAGATAGAGCTAAAAGTCCGGTGGAAACTTTGAGCGGAGGAATGCAGCGCCGTTTAAATATTGCGGTGGCTTTGGTGCATCAGCCTAAATTAGTAATTTTAGATGAACCGACAACGGGTTTAGATATTGAGGCTCGTTATGAAATTTGGGAGTTGATTCAGCGTTTACAGTCGGAAGGAATTACGATTTTGCTGACTACTCATTTGTTGGATGAAGCTGAACGTTTGTGTCAGAGAATTGGTATTTTAAAGAATGGTAGTATTGTGGCTGAGGGCAGTTTGGAGGAGTTGCAAAAATTGATTCCGGCTCAGGAAATTATTGTGGTTAAAACTGCGGAAGAAGAAAAGGCGATCGCCCGCGCGGCAGAATACAGCTTTATTCCCCGTCGCTACGGTAGCGATTTGGCTTTTTGGCTGCCGGAACGTTTGGAGTTAAAGGATATTATTTTGCTGTTTGATGGAATTTCTATTGATTCAATTGCTCGCTATCCGGTGCGGTTAGAACATATTTATGTTGAGGTGACAAAACAAAGTGAACAATGACATATAGCCGAGTCTCAGAAAGATGAGGTACTATCCGGGGGCATAGGGCATAGGGCATAGGGCATAGGGCATAGGGCATAGGGCATAGGGCTATTCTCACTTTTTTGAGAACCGCTATAGTGCGAGAGTCTCGCTTCTTGCGAACAGGCAAGATGCCTGTTCCACAACACATTAAGTTTATTGTGGAACAGGCATCTTGCCTGTTATTGAAAAACTTATTGCCAATCGTGCAAGATGTGTCTAACCAGATTTGATATTAAACGGCTTTTGCCCACGATAGCCAAGTTTCCATTGGGCGGAAACCGACTGATTTGTAAAGCTTTGTCGCGCCTGTCAAACTGTCTGCATCGACGCTGAGTTTAGCTGTGTTTGCACCCGCGGCTTTTAAGGTGTGCAAACCTGCGAGCAGCATGGCTTTTCCTAATCCCATTTTCCGAAAGTCGCGTCGCGTACCTAATAATTCAATCCAGCCGTCTTTTGTGTTGCTGCGGGGGTTGGTTTGGGGTTTGATTTGACAGTCGCAGAAAGCTGCAAATTTACGATCGCCCGAAACAGCAATTAAATCTAGTTCTGGCTGATAATTTGGATCGCTCATCCAGTATCGCACGATTTCGGCGGTTAAGTCATGGTGGTTCCAGTGATCGATAAATGACTGGTTGAACATTTCTACCCAGGGTTGGATGTCTTTTTCCCCGGATACGTGTGTTAGCGCAAAATCTGCGGGAAATTCGGGTGTGGGAATTGGTTCGGCGAGCGATCGCACCATTGTGAGAAAATAACGATCGACCTCAAAGCCCTGTTTCTCGAACAACCGCATCTCGTAGGTTTTATCCTCGCGGCTGTAGGTACGCAATTTCGCTGGTAAATTCCGTTCTTTCGCGACTTCGCCCAGTCGTTTTTCGCCCCATTTAACGATATCTTTTTCCAAATCTTGGCCGCGCAGGTTTGGATGCACGTAAAACCAGAGACAGCCTTCTATTTCATCCTCAGAATCGGGCATATCTAGGAGTGCTAAACCGAGCAATCTGTAGTTACCGTCTTCCCACAACTGTACGTCGCGGGCTTTGTCGAGTTTGGGGGCGTCGAGTACGAGCTTTAGTTCGCTGGCGGATACTTCTTCGCCTGGGCCATCGACTGCTTCGCAAGCATCGATTAAATTGGCGATCGCACACCAGTCACTTTCGCCTTTGTAGGAGCGTGTTGTCAAGATATTCATAGAAAACTTTGCAATCCGTAATTTCGGACTGTTCCTATTAATGGGTATTTGCAAATGAGTACAGTAATTCGGACATTTTGCACAAATGTCAGTAACAGGCAAGATGCCTGTTCCACAAAAAATTTATGTTCTTGTGGGGCGGACACCACGGCCCGCACGTCAAATGATTTTGGTTATTTAGAATGGTGTTGATAAAACTCAGAAACCTGTTTATATCACCCAGGCTTTCAGGTTTTATCTCATAGCGCAATCTTGAAATACTCCCCGGCAGACAGGCCCGGGGATTCTTGACACTTCACCGACGGATGCTACCGAAGTAGTCTTACCCTGTCTCTGTGTCCGTTTAGAGTCGTGGAGATTCCCCATCCCGACTTTGTTTATATTCTTAGCAGCATTCTCATCTCGATCATGTTCAGCCCCGCAATTTAAACATTTAATTGTACGGACTTTTAGATCGAGCTTTCCCCATTTAAAACTGCACTCAGAACAAACTTGACTGGTAGGCTCCCAGCGGCTAATCACCACATAGTCTCTGCCGAACTTCTCACATTTAGCCTCGCACAAAGTTCGGAATTCCGCCCAACCTTGCTGACTAATCACTCTCGAAAGTTTGCGATTTTTCATCATCCCTGACACATTTAAGTCTTCCAAGATGATAGCTTGGTTTTCGCTAACAACTTTAGTCGATAATTTGTGCAGAAAGTCTTTGCGAGTGTCGGCAATTTGATTGTGAACTTTAGCGATCTGAATCCGAGTTTTTCTCCTACGGTTAGAGTCTTTTTGTTGACGTGCTAACTTCTTTTGAAGCTTGCGAACTCTCTTGTCTAGCTCTTTATAGGAGAGACTTTCGGCTTTTTCACCATTACTCATGAAGGCGAAAGTCTTGATGCCTAAGTCAATACCGATGCTTTGGTTTTTGGCTTCAATATTAACAGGCTCGACCTCGACCACAAAGCTTAGGAAATAACGATTAGCACAATCTTTCAAAACCTTGACCGAACTGGGATTAGCAGGTAACTCTCTAGACCAAATCGGCTTAATGTCGCCAATCTTGGCTAAATACACTGTTTTATTATTTAGTGAAAATGCTGCTTTTGTGAACTCTGCCGACTGGCTGTTCATCCTTTTTTTGAATCGAGGTTGCCCTACTTTTTTGCCTTTTCGTTTTCCCGAACAGGAATCGAAAAAGTTTTTGTAAGCACTCTCTAAATGCCTCAAAGACTGCTGCAATGGAACAGACGAAACATCCTTCAGCCATATTCTTTCTTCAGTCTGCTTGGACAAAGTGAGAATTTTAGCTAAGACGTTGTAACCAGGGTATTTACTGTTCTTGCTTAAAGCCAGAGCATCATTCCAGACTACCCGGACACAACCAAATAGCTGAGCCAAGCTCTGCTTCTGTTGGTCGGTCGGGTAAAATCTATACTGATAGCGAGCTTTCATTGTTTATGTTAAATTTGTCTGTAGTTTCATTGTATCTTGGTCTACTGTGTCCTGTTTGTTTCTTGAGTCGGTGGAGCGCCCCTGGAAGTGCTTAAACGCTATATTCAGAACCAATTAAAGCCGTCCTAAAAGGACGGGGTTTTAAACCCAGTTTTCTGACAAAAATTGGTTTGCCTTTTGGGCTGGTTTTGTATTTTAGTCTCAAGCTAGAGGAGCGCCCAATGTTCGCAAGCAGCGCCCTCGCAGTTATCAAGGCTGGTGCTTGATTAACGGTTATTTAAATAAATTTGATACAGCTAAGTAAAGAAGTTTTCACCCCCACCGGGTAGTTGATTTTTACTTTTGCTCTGTTTTACAATAAATCCTGTTTTAGGGATTTGTTGCTGCTCCTATTTACTCGCCCGTTTGGGGGAGGGGACAGGTTGAACTTATTAAAAAGTTCTCTATTTCAACTATAACTGCTCAGGTTTTTTTTGGCAAGTTTGAGGTCAGGAGAGTTTTGTTTATATTAACTGGAACTTTGATATGGCTACAGAAGCAACTCTGTTTTAAGCGGCCGTAACTGTAGTTTTGATAACTTTTTGTGGCACTTGAAGATTTAATTTTATCCAAACGTTAAACTAACGTTAAACTGCTTTCTCGGATGTGCATGAGGTAAATATGCTCGACAACCTCGATTTAAATATTTCGTTGGATAAAGAAACCTATGATGCCAAAATCGAAGTTTTAATGCAGCAGTTGCGATCGCTCCAACAAACCTGCTGGGAAAAAAAACTGCCCGCAATCGTTGTCCTCGAAGGCTGGGCGGCGGCTGGGAAAGGCGCTCTGGTTAAACAAATGGTGGGTTACATGGACCCGCGCGGGTTTGCTGTTCACCCGATTTGGCCGCCGTCAGAGGCAGAAATGGGCTATCCTTTTTTGTGGCGGTTTTGGCAAAAACTGCCGGCGCGAGGGCGGATTGGCTTTTTTTATCACAGTTGGTACACTCATGTTTTAGAAGACCGATTGTTCGATCGACTCTCCGACGCCGAAGTACCGACAGTTATCAGACAAATCAACGCCTTCGAGCGGCAGATGGTAGATGACGGCGCCGCAATTGCCAAATTTTGGATACACCTGAGCAAAAAAGAACTCAAGCATCGGCTCAAAAAACTAGAAGATGACAGCTTACAAGCTTGGCGAGTGCGGCCAGAAGACTGGAAACAAGCCAAAAAATACGAAGAATACACAGCTTTGGCCGAAGAAATGGTGACTCAAACCGGCACGGGCCCGGCACCTTGGACGCTAGTAGAAGGGGACTGTCAGCGCTGGGCGAGAGTCAAAGTTTTAACGCAAATGGCAGCGACAATTACAGAAGCCCTAGACAGACTCCCGACGCAATCTGCACCCGCTTCAGTGCCGCCTCAAGAAAGATTGCAGCCCGCCGAACCGGATTTGCTCGCGCAAGTAGATTTAACGCAATCGCTGTCGCCAGATGAATACAAAGAGCAACTTCGCGAAGCCCAAACCCGTTTTGGTAAACTCCAACAAAGCATCGACAAAGAAGAAATCCCGGTTTTAGTGCTGTTTGAAGGTTGGGATGCGGCCGGCAAAGGAGGAGCGATCAAACGCTTGACAGATGTCCTAGACCCCCGCAGTTACGCCGTTAATCCGTTTGCGGCCCCCACGGATGAAGAAAAAGCTCACCACTACCTCTGGCGGTTCTGGCGGCGGTTGCCGACTGCTGGTAAAATCAGCATTTGCGATCGCAGTTGGTATGGTAGAGTGCTGGTCGAGCGAGTGGAAGGATTTGCCACCGAACCCGAATGGCGCCGAGCTTACCAGGAAATCAACGAATTTGAGGAGCAACTCACCAGTTTCGGTTGTGTCTTAGTTAAATTCTGGCTGCACATCAGTCCAGACGAGCAACTAAAGCGGTTTACAGAACGACAAAACAATCCATTTAAACAATACAAACTGACTCCTGAAGATTGGCGGAATCGGGAAAAGTGGAATTATTATGAAGTGGCGGTGAATCAAATGATTCAGCGCACCAGCACCCCGGCTGCTCCCTGGACTGTAATTGCGGCCGATAACAAGTATTATGCTCGTGTTAAAGTAATTCAAACGGTAACGCAGGCAATTCGGAATCAACTGAAACGCCGATAAATTGGGATTGGTTAAGGTGTAACAGGTAATGGGAAAAATAGCAAGCACAAAACAGGCAAGATTGCCAAGTCAATTTCACCTGCCGCCTGCTCGCTCCATTGCCAATTACCGATCGACTATTACCAGTTATCAATTACCAATTAACTGTCAGCAATCTGTGGCCCTCCTCAAAAGGGGTAACAGCCCCCGACGCTATGAGTGTGGAGATCGTAAAATTTTAGACCAAAGTGCCAGCTCCTAGATTCATCTGTGGAGTCAATCTAAAATCGTTCGACGCTCGCGAAGTCGAAGTCTAAAATCGTTCGACGCTCGCGAAGTCGAAGTCTAAAATCTAAAATCGACAGACTGGAACTAGCGCCTGCGATTGCCTGTAACCAATAGTTGATAGCTGACTGGAATCGAGCATTTTTTAGAAATGCGATCGGGATGCGCGATCGGCGAAAGTTAACAACCCAACCGCTCCCTGCATTTCCGATCGCAGCTAAATTAGCGCTCGTTCCACACTTCCGTACTAATTTATGAAGACACAGAATATTGCAAGATGCCTGAACTATTTGCTCGCATTCTATTTCTATTCCTCCTCTTCTCACTGATCAAATCGTGGTGGGATCAATCGGGAGGCAAAGACAATCCGTTAATAGATCGGCTGCGCGTTTTGCTGCTGATCAGCCTTTTGTTCCTGGCTTTTTTCGCGCCAGACACGCCAGTCGGAGCAGCGATTTTCGGCTTAATAGCTTTCTTCTTTAAGCCACTGGGTTTTTCGATTTCGTTACTGGTGATTGCATCGGCGCTGATCACGAACGGGGGCATCCGCAACCCGGCGCCGAGAATGATCCTGGCAGCGCTGCTGGTTTTGATTCTGTCGAGTATGCCAGTAGTGGCTTATTGGTTCGCCGATCAAGCAGAACGGGATGCGGCTGCACGCACAGTTTGCTGCGACGAAACAGCAGCGGCGATCGTCCTACTGGGCAAGGGAACAACTAACAGTCACAACGCCAACCGAGAAGCGATTCAACTGACAGATACAGGCAATCGCTTGCCCTATGCTGCGGTTTTGTACAAAAAACAACTAGCACCTTTGGTGATTGTTAGTGCTGGGCCCAGAGCAGATTTGCAGAATTATACTGGCGAAGGTAAAGAAATCCAAACTTTGCTGGCAAATAACATGGGCGTGCCGTCCAACAGTATCGTTCTAGAAGATAACGGCCGCAACATACGCAGCAGCGCCGAGGAAGTCAGAAAAATCCTCGACAGCCGCGGCGTCGGGCGCAAAGTAATTCTGGTAACATCTGCAATTCAGATGCGCCGTGCCAGCCTCACTTTTGCGAATATGGGAATCCAGGTGATTCCCAGAGCTACGGACTTCTACACTTACCAACCCGTGTCAGGAGGGAAAACCCGACTGCGCTTAGATGCGGCAGATTTCCTGCCTAGTGCAGAAGCTTTGGTAACTACAACACGAGTATTCGATGAATATTTCGGGTCTGTTTATTACTATTTGCGCGGCTGGCAGGCTCCCAGGGTCTAAAGCGGCAAGTTGGTGGTGTTTTTCTGAGGCAACACCGACTGCTCCCCAGATTGGTTTGACATCTCATGAGAATGAGACCTTTGTGGGGGGCTGTATTTTCTCATTCCGGCGGGGTCGCCGACGGCAAAATTGGCAGTTAATAAAAACACGGCCCAAAATATAGGCTCCTCCCACTTAGATTTTTTTGGAGGTGTTTCTGCGGCTTTGACTGATTCAACGTTGACTTTGATGTCTAGTTTGCCTTCAATTTCTTTGCCCTTGAGCACTCCCTCTTTGCAGACACCCTTAAAAATCATCGGAGCGGGTTTTGCTTCTTCTGCTTTCGCTTCGTCTGGCATTTTTTTATCCTGGTTTGAGTAGATCCGGTTGGATAGTAGATTCTCAGAGGTTCGGGGGGTTTCCGGAAAGGATTCCGCGAACTCTGAAAAAATTAAATTAAATATGCACCCCGCCCCTGGTTGGGGATTAAAAATAAGAAGTTGAAGGCATTTCCAGCGAGTGCTGGTGTGTTTTCGCTAGCAGCGCGCCTTGGAAGCTGCTACTTATCTATCGGGTAGAAAGGGAGATTTTTATGCAAAAACAGGTTTTTAGAAAAAATTGTCAATAAATTTATTATGTCCGCGCAGGCAAAAACGTCAACAGTACCAAGGCAGAGCATGGTTGTGTTCACAAAAGAAACCTGGTTTTTTGCATAACGTGATGTGAGGCAATTATTTAAAGAAACAGGTTTTTGGTTGAGAAAATGTTCAATTTTTAATGTTCAATTTTCGATTGTGACTGACTTACTGCATAAGGGTTTAGAGCTTATAAATGAGTTGCATTATTTTTGTGAAACTGGTATCTAAAGCGTATCGCGACTGGCAATCTCAAATCTAAAACGATCTATATAAATGTAGATGAAGCTTTAAAATAAATAAGTATGTTCCTAGCCAGTGAAACGGATCTTTCGCTGGCGGTTATGATAGCAATACACATTCTGTGACAGCGCATCGGTTTATTGGCGCGATCGCAAGTTAATCGCAAGTGAAAAAACCCACCAGCAAACTATCCTCCCTGCAACCTGAACAACTGGCCGCTTGGGCAACAGAGGCAATTAAGCGCAGTAAATCCGGTCAAATCCCCGCTTACGTACCACTTCTTGCGCGAGCCGACAGACAAGGGTTTGCCGTGCAAATTAGGGCAATTGAGGGTCAAATTTTGAGCTGGGGCAGCGCTGCTACAACATTCCCGCTGATGAGCGCAATCAAGCCTTTCGTCTTCCTTTACTTGCTGTGCGAGTTGGGGGAAACAGCGGTGTTTGACTGCGTGGGCTGTGAACCTTCGTCCATGCCTTTCAATTCCCTGACTCAACTGGAAATAGATAAAGGGAAGCCGAGAAATCCGATGATTAATAGCGGGGCGATCGCCCTAGCGTCTTTAATTCCGGGTAAAAATGCGATCGATCGCTGTCAAAACCTGCTAACTTGGCTGAACCAACGAGCAAAAAGTCAGTTATTTGTGGACGAGTTAATGCTCGATTCGGTGAATGCAAATCCGAATCAAAAAAATTGGGATCTTGCCGCTTCAATGGTAGAATCGGGTTATCTCCACAACTCAGAAATTGCGTTAGAAACGTACAATCGCGTCTGCTGTTTGGCGGGAACCGTAGAAGATTTGGCTAAGTTGGGAATGCTGTTGGTAAGTGGTGGCGATGCAGCGGAAAACTGCCGTACTGTGAAAGCGCTGATGGCTACTTGCGGTTTGTATGAAGCATCCGGCCGTTTCGCGCTGCGGGTAGGAATTCCGGCTAAGTCTGGTGTTAGCGGGGTTCTGTTGTCGGTAATTCCGGGTGAAGGGGCGATCGCCTGTTACAGTCCGCCTTTGAATAAAGAAGGCAATTCTGTCGGTGGTTTGTTTCTATTGGAACAAATAGCTAAAACTCTGCGGCTTAGCGTATTTGATTAGATTGGGGCATGGGGCATGGGGCATCTCGCCCTGAGCGAAGTCGAAGGGTGGGGCATTGGGCATGGGGCATTGGGCATGGGGCATTGGGAAGAATCAATCGGCCATCACATCACAACGAATGACGAATGACTAATGACTAATGTCAACTGCCAACAGTCAACAGTCAACAGTCAACAGTCAACAGTCAAATGTCTAATGCTTTTCACCCAAAATAGCATAAACTACAGTTTCTTCTTTTTTACCACGCAATTGAATCGCCCCTACTTTTTGGCCTTCGTAGCGATCGCGCACATAAGCAAAAGTCCTCGCCGTCACCAACAAATTAAAAGGACTGTCAGACACAATTTCCTTATTCATCGCCTCCAGTCTAGCAGCAACGTTGACAGCATCGCCAATTACAGAATAATTCAAACGCCGGGAACCGCCAACAGTACCAGCAACTAACTGCCCAGTATGCAAGCCGATGCCAAACTTAATTAAAGGTTTGCGTTCAATTCTAAGCTGCTGATTAATTTCGTGGAGTTTTTCGTGCATGGCGATGCAAGCCGCAATTGCATTTAAAGCATCTTGTTGAATTTCGGGATATTCATTATGGCAAAAAGGCAGACCAAAAACTGCCATAATTGCATCGCCGATGTATTTATCGACAACACCGCCGTGATCCATAATACAGTCAGTCATGGCTTCTAAATAATTATTCAGCCAGTTGAGCAAATCCCGGGCTGGCATTTTTTCTGAAATCGAAGTAAAACTGCGAATATCCATGAACAATACAGTTGCTGTAAGTTCTTGAGGTTCGAGTTCTCCCTGTTCAAATATCTCTGCTTTGCGTTGCCAAATAAGCTGAGCAGTTTCGGGGGCGACGTGCTTTTCAAATAACCTCATCAATTGCTGTTTTTCGTACTGTTCCCGCACTTGTAAAGCAGTTCCCGATAAAATTAGGGTGCCGATGGGTGCGGCAATAGGAATCCACCAAAAATACCAGCCAAATAACACAGCAGCAGCGGCAATCCAAATTACAGGTAAACCAAGGGCGATCGCAATTCTTTCTTTAACACCTCGGTTGCACAGCACCGAAGTAGTAAGCGGGCCAATCCCCAACAATAACAAAATTTCTACCGCTACGGGCAGCCGCTTGAGCAAGCGTTGATTGAGCAAATTGTCAATCAATGCTGCATATAAATAAACCCCAGCAGTAGTCTTGTTGAGAGGTGTAGATATCTGGTCAAAACCCGTAGCGACTAAGCCGACTAACACTAATTTATCAGCTAAAGCACTTTCAGGAATTCTACCTTCTACAATATCAACAAAAGCATAGGTGGGTAGATTTTGGGTTTTCCCGGGCCAGTTAAGCCAGACTGTTTGTTCCTGCATATTTTCTGGCTGCGGCAGCAATACAGGATTTTGTGGGTTAGCAGCGTTGTACCTCTGAGTCATTGCTAAACCGAAGTTAGGAATGGAGTCAAGAAATATTTTTGAATCGCGGCTAATGCCGTCGCTGTTGGGTTCGTGCATGATATGTCCGACACCTGCGGCGGCTGCTTTTAAAGATGCTACGGGTTGTTCTTTTGTGGTTCTTGGGAGTACAACTTTGCCGCTGCTGGCGATCGCACTGGCTAACATTTGATCTTTGGGACTCGGATCGAGGAAAAGAATGTCGAAACCAACTGCTGTGGGGGGAGATTTTTTCAGGGCTGATAGAAGTTCGGCGTAGCGATTGCGCGGCCAAGGAAACATACCGTATTCCCGCAAGCTTTGGGGTTCGATCGCGATTACGGCAATTCTATCATCCCAACCCGGATTTGGCAAAATTCCCGATTCGCGAATTTGAAATAGGGTTTTGTATGCCAAAAATTCGATGGGTTTCCACATTCCCAGTTGCAGCATGGCTACTGATATGATACCTGCTAAGGCGCCTGTCAGCCAGGGAGGATTGGTGATGAGATATTGCCGGATGCCAATCAGTTGATGTTGTTTGAGACGATCGATCGATTGTTTGAACTTCATGCAATTAGTTTGATGCAATAATTGATATTCGATGCTGATGTTTCAGATTAGAACAGCGGGCGGTTTCAACCGCGTCTCTACAGACACTCATCCGCTTCCGCTGATGTTCGAGATTTAGGATACCGGGCGGTTGAAACCGCGTCTATAAAGACAAAATCCGCCTCCGCGGATTGAAGATGGGCCAGTTAAAATTACGTTGTCTTCTCTAGTCTACGGAGGTGGACGAAAGTTTGACAGGAAAGTGTTTCAACAGCCGTCCGATCTAAATCGGTTGTTTAGGGAACTGCGAGGCTGTAATGCCTTTCTCTGACTGACGATCCTCGTACTACAATTTTGAGACGGCGGCTGGCTGGTAAAATCCCTTGAATTGTGAATTTGCCCTGTCGATCGATCTTAATCGCTTGGTTGTTGACATAAATTATGTCGATCGGGTTAATTTGACCTCTGAGGCGATAGATATTGCCGCCAAGTCTCGACAAACTGCGGACTTTGAGTTCGGCTAGGCGAGGGCTCGCTGAGGGCGGCGCGGGAGGAGTTTGAGGGAAAATTGCGGTAGCACTGCCGCGGTTGACAACTACTTCCGAGTCGTTGTTACCTGATACTCCGACTGCACCTTCAATGGTTTCGACTGCGGTTTTGCCGTCTGCACCGACGCTGACTCCAAAGGATGTACCCCTGACTCCGGCCACACCTTCGGGGGTTTCAACCCTGACTGGGGCGGTTCTGGGAGATTTTTTTTGCTGGGCAATGGGCTCGGATTTGCCTAGTCCGCTGAAGGTATTTAGGGCCGCAATTTGGTTGGGCGGGATAATTGTGGAGGTGGTGGCGGAGGCTGTGGGCGCAGCAGTTTTGCCGATCGACAATCTGACTCGCCCTCTGCTGACAAAAATAGCTGTGTCATTTTCGCCTGAACTGCTTGACAAATCGGATATTTTGACTGCGGTTTTTTCGGCAACTTCGACGATGCCGGTGTGATTGTCGATCGCTAACCGGGCTGTGGAATCGGGGCCGGTAATGATTTCGTCTCCGGGGGCGAGGAGGCGATCGCCTACGACGGCGGGCCGCCCTTTAAAGGTGACTGTACCGCGAAGTTCTTGAATTTCGAGCGATCGTCCGGCCGCTGTTCCTTGAGCGTTGATTCTGTCAGTTGAGGCTGGATTCGTGGCAGATATTGCTAGATTTTTGGGAGATTTTGAGCTGGTTGGCAGTGCTGGCGGTCGATCGACTGAGACAATTTTAGTAGGGTTTGACTGTTGTTTGGGGGATGGAGGCAGCGGACTGGCGATCGTAGAGCGAAAGGCTGGAAGACAGGCGAGTACAGCTAAGGACAAACTTAGGAGCGGAATTTTGCTCGATCGCCAGCACGTAAAAATTTTATTCATAATTTCTATTATTTCATGTTGAAGTTCCTAGACTTCATTTCCTTTATTAGACTCCTTAAATCCGGCAATCGTTCCATTTTTTCTGCCATAAAACAGCATCCCAAATAAGCTTTCTCAGCAGGAAAGCTTAGCATTAAATTTGATTTTTATTGTTATATTTTAGTAAACTGTTACAACGCAGGGCAGTTTTCTCAAATTCGAGCTGCGGGGTTTGCGTTGTCCAGACTAAGAGTCTTTCGGAGCATGAGCTTTTGCTGGTCTCAAGGTTCCAGAGCCAATATTTATATATAGCAAATATAAAATTAATTACTGTTTTAGAAGGATTTTTGCCTTCTACCGGAAGGATGACTAATTGGGTAGAAATCCAGTAGTTTTGGCAATTAATAAAAAGATGAGCTTGAGGAAGCGATAAAAAATAATTATCTAAGTGGTGCGGCGGGTGCTGACGAGTGTCGTGGGGCCCTGTGGAACTCGATCGGGCTGGGTATGCCGACGGGCGAGCTGGCGATCGAGCAACTCCGAACTAGAATACCGCTTTTTAGGAAAAGTCGATCGAAATTTGGCGGGAAAATCATCGGGGGCGATCGGGCGTGGTGCAGTTGCTGCTCGATCGAGTCCACCAAACTGTAAAATGAACGCTTGTATATATGTGATGTAGAGCAGGAGAACAATTTCAGTGGCAATAGAAGTAGGTCAGAGAGTTAAGGTGCGCCGTCTCAGAGATCGGATACCTGCAAATATGGTGGGCAAGATAAAGGAGAATCCAGTAGGCACTGTTGACAGTTTCAGAATGGTTGATGGTAGCGGAGTAGGCGTGGTAGTCAAGTTTGACGTTGGTTTTGCGACTTGGTTCTTTGAGGATGAGCTAGAAGCCCTTTAACAGAAGGCAGTTGTCAGTGGGCAGTGGGCAGTCGGTAGTGGTTCTTTCTGATTCCTGATGTGTGAGTTGTTAGCTGCTACCAATCACAACTGACAACTGACAACTCTTCGACTTCGCGAGCGCGCAAGCTGACAACTGACAACTCTTCGACTTCGCGAGCGCGCAAGCTGACAACTGCCCCAATCTCGATCGCCGTTGCGCTTAAATGTTAAGTAGTAAGCTTTGGCATTGAGAACAGAAAATGGCTTTGATTTTGACATTTTTGGGCAAAGGCGGCACTGGCCGCAGTACGATCGCGATCGCAACAGCTAAAAAATATGCCGCTCAAGGCAAGCGAGTTCTGCTACTCGGCCAAGATCCTGGCCCTGCATTGAGTATTCTGCTAGGAGTTCCCCTGACTCTCACCCCGCAGGAAATCGCCCCGAACCTGAAAGCAGTACAGGTAAACAGCGCGCCGCTGCTAGAGCGCAGGTGGGACGAAGTTAAACAACTAGAAGCGCAATATGTCCGCACTCCGTTTTTCAAGCAGATTTACGGTCAAGAATTGGGAGTATTACCGGGGATGGATAGCGCGCTGGCGTTAAACGAACTTCGGGAATACGACGACAGCAAACAATACGATGTCATTGTGTATGACGGAAGCGGCGGCATGGATACGCTGCGGATGCTGGGAATGCCGGAAATTTTGAGCTGGTATATCCGCCGCTTCCGTCAAGCTTTCGTAGATTCGGATTTGGGGAAAAATTTAGCTGTGTCGCCTTTTATTCAACCGATTGTCAGTACCGTGTTGGCGGTGGATATGTCGGGAGATAATGCTTTTCAATCTACGAAGCAAGTCGATAATCTATTGGATAAAGGTAAGGATGCGCTGGCAGATCCGAATCGCACGGCGGCTTATTTGGTGACGACACCAGATGCAAGTGCGATCGCCACTGCGCGCTATTTGTGGGGAAGTTCTCAACAAGTTAGTTTGACTGTCGGCGGCGTAATTGTCAATCAAGCAGCGGTGACAGAAACTATTGCTGCGGATTTCGCTCCTTTGACAGCGGTTTCGGTGCCGACGCACAGCGATAATAATTGGCAGCCGTTAATTGATGCTTTACCAGATTTTTCTGAAGCAGCTAAAGCTCCTAAACCAATTAATATTAACACAGCACAGCGTTTAGTGAGTTTATTTTTGCCTGGGTTTGACAAGAAAGAAATTAAATTGATTCAATCCGGGCCAGAAGTGACAATCGAAGCGGGCGATCAGCGGCGCAATATTTTGCTACCTCCGCAGCTAACTGGTAAATCCGTAACTGGCGCTAAATTCCAAAACGGTTACTTGATTGTTTCTTTTTAACACTAAAGTCCCCACCAGAAACCCAGGTTCGTAGTGAGGACTTCAGTCCTTCTTCATCCAGGTTCCTACTTGTAGGGTGCGTCGCTATAAAAAATATCTAACTAAGTATCAAAAAACTGATAGCGACGCACCTTAGACAATGGCGAATCGAACACGGCGAATCCAACACGGCGAATCCAACACGGCGAGGCGAATAGAATTCGGCGAGGCGAATAGAATTCGGCGAATAGAATTCGCGTCTACACAAACAAAACCCGCCTCCGCGGGTTGAAGAAAAGAAGGTTAAAATTATTTGACATTCTTGAGTCCGCGGAGGTGGTCGCTGAGCTTGTCGAAGTGCGGACATTGTTTGTGTGCCCGTAAACTCTGCGAATTCCATTCGCCGTATTATCTTTGGTAGCTGCGAATTCCATTCGCCGTATTATCTTTGATCGTTGCTTTTACCGTTACCATTCCCATTCCCGCCAGTCGTTAGCAAAACCCGCTTAGCCAAAGGTTCCGGTACTTCTTGCAAACGATCGAACTCCCAGTGAAAAAATCCCACACCCATCGTCTGCGATCGCAATTCTACGATCAAATCCTGCATTTCCGCGATCGGCAAATAAGCAGAAACAGCATCCCATCCCTTCCAATCTGGTTTACCTTCGTAACCGAGAATTTGCCCGCGATGTCCGCTGACCAATTGCAACACCTTTGATGTACACTCGTTAGGAGCGCAAATTTCCACTTTCGCGATCGGCTCCAGCAAAGCAGGTTCGCACTTCGCCATCCCATCCTGCATAGCCAACCGCGCCGCCTGCTTAAAAGCTTGTTCCGAACTATCAACAGAATGATAGGAACCGTTAGTCAGTGTCACCGATACATCTACTACCGGAAAACCCAGCGGGCCGCGATCCAAATACTCGCGCACTCCCACTTCAACGCCGGGAATATACTGTTTTGGAACGACTCCGCCGACTATTTTGTCCGTGAAATTGAAACCTTCTCCGCGCGGCTGCGGTGCGATGTCGAGGTACACGTCGCCAAACTGTCCGTGTCCCCCGCTTTGGTGTTTGTAGCGCCCGTGGATGGATGATGCGGGTTTGCGAATGGTTTCTTTGTACGGGACTTGTGGTAAGTGAGTTACCATCGGCAAATTGTACTTGCGGCGCAACCTGTCTAAGGCGACTTTCAAGTGGATTTCACCTTGACCCCAAAGTATAACTTCGTGGGTGTCGCCGTGCTGTTCCCAAACTAAAGATGGGTCTTCTTCTAATAGTTTAGCTAAGGCAGAACTCAACTTAACTTCATCGTTGCGCTTTTCCGGGACGATCGCCAGTGCGTACACAGGCGAGATGATTTCGGCTTTTGGCAATAATTCGTCAGAACCCAACACATCGCCTGTTCTCAAGCCTTCCAGCCTGCCCACAGCCACAATTTCCCCAGCCTTCGCCGACTGCAAACTTTGCGTTTGTTGGCCAGTCAAGCGGTACAAACCGTTAACTCGAACCCCGTTCAAAACTGCTCCATCTGCGAGAGTTCCCCGCCACATTCTCACCAACGATAACTTGCCTCCCTGTGGCGTGTAATAGGTTTTGAGGATTTGACCCAGAACCTGGCTCTCGCTTTGTATATTGCGCCGATCGGCTGTAGTTTCCGGTGTCGGCGCTTCCCTCAGCAAAGCTTCCAGCAGAGGCCGCACGCCGAAATCTTGTTCCGCGATACCGATGAATACAGGTACTATTAAATCCGCGCCTAATTCCATCTTGAAATCGCGGGTAATCTCTTCAGCATCGGGATTGATTTCTTCCAGCAATTCTTCCAGTAAATGGTCGTCAAAATTCGCTAATTCTTCGAGCATTTCCTGTCGCGCGGCGCTTTCTTGTGCTTTGAGGTGTTCGGGAAGCGGGACAGGATCTGCGGGTGCGCCGGAGTGATAGTCGTAAGCTTGTTCGGTTACTAAGTCGATAAAACCGATGATTTGTTCGTTTTTGCCGATCGGGTATTGGTGAGGTACAATTGGTCTGCTAGAAACCGATTTGAGCGCGTTGAGCACTTCGGTGAAGTTGCTACCGCAGGTGGTTTCGTCTGTGCAAGCCCGATCGATCTTATTGATGAAAACTAGGTGCGGAATTTCCCAATCGTCGAGGAATTTGAACAGCGGGGCGAGGGTTAAAGTGCGATCGGCAACCGGTTCGCAAACAATCACCGCTGCATCGACACCGATAAGTGCATTGTAAGTTTCTTGGGCAAACTCGATCGAGCCGGGACAGTCAAGAAATGTGAAGCGGACGTTTTCGTATTCAGCGGTGGCGCAGTTGACTTCTACACTCATTTTGCGATCGCGCGCTTCCGGCGAACTATCACCTACAGTATTACCATCCTTAACATTTCCCTTGCGAGCGATCGTCCCCGTCACCGACAGCAAACTTTCCAGCAAAGCGGTTTTCCCGCTTAAATAAGGGCCAACAATTGCCACATTTCGCGTAGCCGCAATGACATTTTCGTTCATATTGCCTCCTACAGAAAGTGAAGGGGAAGGGGAAGGAGAAGATGATGATTCAGGAAAAAAACTTGTGTTTGCCGGTTTCTCCGATCTCTTCCCTTTTGAACGTGAAAACTTTTATTTGTGATGCTTCTTAGTTTAATCTTAAAGGGAGACACTAATTCATTAATTACTATGAACTATTAAGTAGTTTTGTAAATAAGTTTGAGTCGTGAAAATGCTAATCCCAGAAACCGGGTTTCTTCCCTTATTTCTCGTACTCAACCGAAAATATTCATAGAAACCCGGTTTCTCGCCACGCAGCGAGAGAAATGAGTTGTTCAGTCGTGAAAATGCTCATCCCAGAAACCGGGTTTCTTCCCTTATTTCTCGTACTCAACCGAAAATATTCATAGAAACCCGGTTTCTCGCCACGCAGCGAGAGAAATGAGTTGTTCAGTCGTGAAAATGCTAATCCCAGAAACCGGGTTTCTTCCCTTATTTCTCGTACTCAACCGAAAATATTCATAGAAACCCGGTTTCTCGCCACGCAGCGAGAGAAATGAGTTGTAGGGTGTGTCGCCCTCGACAATCCCTAAAAATGACAGACAATCTCATAGCGACGCACCTCCGATCGCAATTCCCGTGTAAACAAAACAAACAATTTTTCAGTTTGTTTGTTTAGCCTCATGTCTAAGGTGCGTCGCCCTCAGATTGTCGCTCTTTGTTGAGGGATTGTCGATCGCGACGCACCCTACAAAAACTGGTCAAGTTTAATTGCGCTTGGGGAAGAAAAGGGCGATCGCGCTTTGGGAAGAAAAGGTCGATCGCACTTTGGGAAGAAACGGGTGATCGTACTTTGGGAAGAAATGGGCGATCGGGCTTGGGGAAGAAAAGGTTAATAGCGGTAGCAAAAATTTAGACTATCTGGCATAATTCAACAGGCATATTATAATTCAATACGGTTTACTTAAGATGGTCATTGCGAGGAACGAAGCAATCGCAACGTCTATTTATCATCGGTTTTCCCTGTTGTTATTTCTTAAGTGAACTGTATTGTATTATAATTGTCAATAGCTACGATCCACGACGTATAGCGGTTCTCAGATAAATGAGGTATGCAGAAACCCTGTATTGTCAAGCTTTCAGGTCAAAATTCATACCTCACCTTTTTGAGAAAGGCTATAAATTAAAAACTGTATGATCGGGCATCATTACTTTGCAGGCATAAAGTGCTTTACGCAGATTTATTTCAGTGATTTTTGCACCTATAAAACTTACGTTTGTTAAACGAGCGTCTGAAAAAGTTGCATCAATCAAATTTGCATCACAAAATATAGTATTATATATATTCGTCGCATTAAGGTTTGCACTAGCGAGATTTGCATACATAAAGCTTGCATCCTTGATTCTTGCACAAATCATCTGTGCTTCCACAAGATTCGCGTGTTCCAAATTGGCTTGTGTAAAATTTCCTCCATCAAGATAAGCTTCAGACAGATTTGCAAAACGGAGATCTGCTTTTTGAAAATTTGCATCTTCAATATGTGCTATCCCGCTAAGATCTACGTAGGAGAGATTTGCTTTTTCAAAATTAATGCCCTTAAGTTCTGCATCAATCATACTTGCATTACTTAGGTCTGGTATTACATGAGGGTTATTCTTGCGCCAATTATTCCAATAAACTACTCCTTCTTTCAGTATTAGAAGATGTTCACTATTAGCCATTATTTTTCCTGTTTTTTAGAATTTTTATTGTTAGGCGATCGCCCCCTGCACCCTCTCCCATCCTTTGCGCTACCGCATGGTAGATTCGAGAGAGCGATCGCAACTCCTTGATCATTTACAAAGTGGTCAAAGCCATTTCTGACCGTTCCACGAATAGTCTGGGTAGTCGCTGGACATAAACTCTTTGGCAGCATCCAGTAGCGTCTGATAAGTCATACTATCTTTTTTGTCCCAGTAATTATTGGTTAAATAATCATGGAACTTCCGATCTTGCCTATCATCCATCCCCCTCGTTACTTGTTTAAACAGATTGGTTCTGAAATCATGGTCGGATTTATATCCCATTTCAATTCCATCCTTTGCATCACAGTATACTAGATTCTCAAGAGCGATCGCCCAACCTTTAACTTGTCCTGTAGATATGGGCGATCGCAAATTTTATTATTTTCTTTAACGCAATAATCCGTCTAACCAACTACTAACTCCTTCATCAACGAGTTCACCTGTCTCTCCATACAAAGCTTCTCCGTACCAGTCGCTTGGTCTCTCGTCGCCTCGTTGGCTGCCACCATATCTGGTATATATTTCTTGGTGTTTTCCTGCCGCTTTATTTCTCACAAACCAATTCCTATCTTTTTTGTAATAGTGAGCATGGTTTTGTGATAGTTGCTGGCGCTTGCTATAGTCAATGTCATCTTCAGTATCACCCACTAGAATCTCATCTGCATCTGTAGCCACTTTGTAGTAGCCATTACTAATTTTTTGAGCACTATCAGGCCAATGAGCCATCGACTTGTTCCTCATTAAGAATATTCATCTAAACCTCAGTTGCGTACAAGGATGACTTCGTTAATGTCGGCACTCTTCTCAGACAGCCCGATCGCAAATCTCGAAAGCAATGTCTGAAAGAGTAAACTACTAGCACCTTTCGCTCAAAAAATCATACAATGAGCTTGCTTCGCCGATCGCCCACCCACTCACGTCAGAAAACGTTATATTATGTTATGTAAAAAGTTATAAAAAATAAGTTATGATAACTAAAAATTACCTCAGATGCGACCTATGGAGCTTAAGGAAGTCTTAAGATTTGCCGATGAAAAGGTCTTTGCCAAAACAGGGAAACACTTAGACGACCTGCAAGAGGCGATTTTAAAAGAAACGCTCCAAGGTCGAAAATATGCGGCAAAAGTAGCCAAAGACCGCGATTGTAGTGAAGGTTATGTTAGGGTGGCTGCTGCTGAACTCTGGAAACTACTTTCAGAGGTATTAGGCGAGGAAGTTAGTAAAGTAAATGTTAGAGCGATACTAGAAAGAGCGAAATTTTATAATAGTTATTCATCTGCTATTGATAAAAATTATGGAACAGTTAATCATAACCTCAATAT
Organism: Microcoleus sp. bin38.metabat.b11b12b14.051; assembly: GCF_013299165.1. Lineage (NCBI taxonomy): Bacteria > Bacillati > Cyanobacteriota > Cyanophyceae > Oscillatoriales > Microcoleaceae > Microcoleus > Microcoleus sp. bin38.metabat.b11b12b14.051. Next base: position 16,797 of record NZ_JAAFKD010000010.1, on the reverse strand, counting down.
TTGTCAAGAAAAAGCGAGAAGTCCTACACCTCCCCAAAACCCCCAACAAACCCCAACCCAACCCCACATCGACTTAGGCGACGCACCGGAAATCTTCAGGTTTTTCGATTCCCTACGGGATAGCTTCGCCGCGCGTCCTTCCGAACTCTCCACCCTCCAAAACTGGATAACACAGCAACGCACTCGCCTCATCGCACTCCTCGGAATCAGCGGCATCGGCAAAACAACCCTCTCCCTCGGCCTCATCAACCAAATCAAAACCGGCTTCGATTACGTCATCTATCGCAGCCTCCGCTTTTCCCCAACCCCAGAAGCAACTCTCACCAACCTGCTGCAAATCTTTCCCCAACCAACAGAAACTCCCCAAAACATTGACACCAAAATTTCCCAACTCCTCAACCACCTACGCAACTATCGCTGTCTGATAGTCCTCGATGACGTGCAAATGCTTTTTTGCAGCGGACAACCCCCAGGAGAATACAAATCTGAATGTGAAAACTATCAGTTATTTTTTAAACTCATTGCCGAAGTTTCTCATCAGAGTTGTTTGATGTTGAATAGTTCCGAAAAACCTAGAGAATTTGTCCGATTAGAAAAAGAATATCATCCGGTGCGCTCCTTTGAATTGGGAAGTTTAGGAATAGCAGCTATAGATATTTTGAAATCAGAAAAGTTGTCCGATGAGGAAACATGGGAAACATTGATTGATATTTATCAAGGAAATCCCCTGTGGTTGGAGTTAACTGCAACCCTGATTCGAGAGTTGTTTGGGGGTAGCGTTGCCCAGTTTTTGCAGTGCGAGATGCCGATTTTAGATGAAGGGTTGCAATCTCAGTTATCTCAACAATTTCAGCGCTTGACTCCGCCGGAATTGGCTGTGGTGACTCACTTTGCTAATCTAGCTGAACCCGTTGCTGTGACCTATTTTTTTAACAAAATACCGTTGTCGTCGTCTGAAATAGTCAATGCAGTGCGATCGCTCAGAAGTCGGTTTTTATTGGATGCAATGGAAGAGGAAAAGATAACTTTGTTTAGTTTGAATCCTGTGTTGAGACAGTATGTGCAAAGTCGGTATCTCTCTAATTGATGTCAAATTAGGTTGATAGATGGGATGGGAAATGGTAGTGTCCATTAGATAAAACGGCGGTTGAAACCGCGTCTACACAAACGATGTCCGCCGGACGCCGACGGAAGAAAATCAAGAAATATTAACCGCGCATTCTTCAACCCGCGGAGGCGGGTTTTGTCTGTGTAGACGCGGTTTCTTCAACCGCCGGGTATTTCGCCCGGTATTTCGCCCGGTATTTCGCCCGGTATTTCGCCCGGTATTCTGAACCGTCAGGAAAAGATTTTATGCTGAAATTAAGTCGGGGAGGGCGGGTTTATGAGATTGTTGATTGCGATCGTAAATTGTTGATGAACCCGCCCCTACAAATTGTCGGTGAAAGAGTAATTTAATTAATGTCTCAGCAACCGCAAACCGCTCAACGTTACTAAAACTGTAGAGCCTTCATGACCGATGACGCCGATCGGCATTGTGATATTTCCGAGAAAATTAGCAGCCAACAACAGTATAATACAACTGAGCGCAAACACAATGTTTTGTTTGACCACATTTTGAGCGCGACGCCCCAAACTAATTGCTTTAGCTAGTTGTTCTAACTTATCCGCCATTAATACGATGTCGGCGGTTTCTAAAGCGACATCGCTACCGGAAATTCCCATCGCAATTCCTACGGAAGCTTGAGCGAGGGCGGGGGCGTCGTTGATGCCGTCTCCTACCATTGCTACGGTTTGATACTGGGCTTGCAGTTTCTTAATTAGGTGTACTTTGTCTTCGGGCAAAAGTTCGGCGTACACTTCATTGATTCCTAATTGGCGGGCGATATATTGAGCGGTTTGCTCGTTGTCGCCGGTCAGCATTATGATGTGTTCTATGCCTAATTTTTTCAGGCGTTGGACTGTGGCTGCTGCTTCCGGGCGGACTGTATCTGCTACTGCAATGATGCCTAAAAGTTCATCGCCCTTTGCCACCCAAACAACCGTTTTTCCTTCCCCTTGCAGGCGATGGCTGACTTCTGTCAATTCGGCGGTGGTTCCGACAAAACCTGCTTTACCAATGGTAATGGTTTGATTGTCAACTTGGCCGACAATTCCGCTACCAATTTTTGCTTGTACGTCGATCGCACTTGACAACGATAACTCTTGCTGATTTGCAGCCTGGACGATTGCTTGGGCGATCGCGTGTTCGGAATGAGTTTCGAGAGCCGCAGCCAATTGCAGAACTTCTGTTTGAGTATATCCGGTTGCTGGTACAATTTGGATAACTTGCGGTTTTCCGGTGGTGAGGGTTCCAGTTTTGTCAAAGGCGATCGCCCGAACTTGACCAATTATCTCTAATTGCGCGCCACTTTTGAACAAAATTCCCTGTCTCGCGCCGTTAGCAATCCCCGACAGCAGCGCCGGCATAATCGAAGCCATCAGCGCGCAGGGAGAAGCGACTACTAGGAAAATCAACGCGCGATAAATCGTATCTTCCCAATTCCAGCCTAAAATAAAGGGCGGCAAAGTTGCCAGCAGCAAGCCTAAACCGACAATTAATTTAGCATAACCGCGCTCGAACTTTTCCACAAACTGCTGAGAAGGCGGCGCTTCTGTTTGCGCTTGCTGTACCAGCCGAATCACTCGCTGAATCAAACTGCTTTCTGGATTTTTGTGAACTTCCAATTTGAGCGCGCCGAAACCATTAATTGTCCCAGCATAGACTTCATCACCGGCAGTTTTTTCGACTGGCATCGATTCGCCGGTAATTGAGGCTTGATTTAGGGTGCTAAAACCTTCGATAATTATCGCATCTGTGGGGATGATTTCTCCGGGCTTGACTAAAATACGATCGCCAATTGCCAATTTATCGATCGCAATTTCTCGTTCCCCATCGTACATTAACACCCGCGCAGTATCGGCAGTCAAGCTCATCAAACTGCGAATACTCCGTTCAGTCCGCTGCATAGCATAACCTTCCAGCGCGCCGCTAATTGCAAAGATTAAAATTAAAACCGCACCATCCACAATTAAATGATATTCTCGCCGCCACAGCCCCAAACCTGCCGCGCCCAAAGCAGCGACAATCATCAATAAATCTACATCTAATTCGCGTTCTTCAATAAGCGTAGTCAAGCCTTCGCGGGTGCTGGAATAGCCACCAATCACGTAAGCAGCGGGCAATATTAACACCGCTAAGCCCAGCCAACCGACTTGTAGGGCGATCGAACCAAAAATTACGAGAATTCCGCACAGGGCGGCTGTCACAGCATCGGGATGTTCTTCTGCGAGGCGCGAGATGCGAGAGATGGGGAGGGAATTGGGAGTCATTGGGAAAATTTGATTTGATAGAATGACTCCTGCATCGTAAACCTTGACATTAGTGTCAATGTCAAGCTTTTAATCTAAATTCCCTCCAGGTAAGGAAACGGCAATGCCGTGTCGTGCATTTCGGGCGATCGCCAAGTGCGATAAACTGTCGGTAAATCTGGTAAGAAAACGGCATTGCCGTGTCCTGGACAAACAAACATAATCCTGGACGCATCAAGCCAAAGAAACCGGGTTTTTTACCGAATCTGTCGGCTACAATCAAGTATTTTACTAAAAACCCGGTTTCTGACCACCCGTGCGTCCAAGACTATATCATCCCAATCGAGAAATCAATTCATCAGTTGATAACTGCGGCAATTGTTCTAACAACAATGTCAATTCTTCCACAGGTAAAGCTAACAAATTAGCAACCAGTGTAGGTAAACTATCGTTAAATTCATTTAAGCGCAGTCCTAAGACATTTTCTGCTAACAATCTCACCGCTTCTTGTCTTCCCGCTGCATCCACCGTCAGCATAGATATCCCGAGTAAAATTACCGTAAACTCGGCAGCAGGTATCTTGGATACCGGAGAGAGAAACGCTATCATCAACGAGTCTAACTCTCCAAATCTCACTCGCAGGAAATTCTCAAAGATTAAGCGCTGTTGTTCTTGTCTTCCTCGCTCTAATCCTTGTTCTAATCCTTGTTCTAATCCTTGTTCTAATCCTTGTTCTTGTGCGGCTTGTAACTGTTCTTGAAATAGAGGTGCGATAGTCATAATTAACTCCCGGTCTTCTGTTTCTATGGGCTGTTCTAAATCTGCTACTAGGTTTGATTGCAGTCGATACAGCAATTCTAACGTATTAATTCGCAGTGGATTGTCTGTAGCCAAGGCGCTCAACTCCGAAACTGCCCTTTCCTGCACTTTTCCTTTACCCAAAATCCTTATCCACAAGGTTTCGGGAGTTTTTGGCAACTGATGGATGACCACAATTGCCGATCGCATAGATTCCCCCAAAAAATAGATTCCTGGCATCCAATTGGGTTCATCTGTTTGTGCGCGAAACCCATTTAATAGCGATTCTGAGGCTGTGGGAGTGAGAATCCACAATTTCGGCAAATCATTTTCGTTAAATCGAATATTGTCTCTTCTGGCTTCTCGCTCTAATTCGCTCTGAATATCAAACAATTTGCTGATGCAGCTTACAACTTCTCTGGTAGTTACTGGGTTGCGGAATGGTTCAAAAATTGCCGTCGCAGTTGCTAGTTGTCCCAACAATCCCAAATTTGCGAGATGTTCTGGGATTGTGGTTTCATAAGTAAAGTAAACATCGATTTCGCGTACTTCGGAAGTGACATCGCGGCCGATCTCGACTTTCCCAAGTGGAGACAGCATCTCTTCTAGGTATTCTTTGGCAAAGCGATCGTGAATTAATCGAGTCATTCGATTTTGGATTGTGGATTTTAGATTTTGGATTTACTGCACAAGTTAATTATATCATGTTGTAAAGCCAGAGTTTAGGTTTTATGTTATTGCGAAAAACGAAGCAATCTAAGTCTTTGCGATTGCTTCGTTCCTCGCAATGACAATTAATGTTAATTAGAAAATTCCCCGAGGCCAGCGCCGGACATGGCAATAACGTTTCGCTACAAATATCGGGTACAATTTAGAATATTTAGCTCTAGTTTTCCCAATTGGTATTATGCAGCAACAATACCTGACAATCAAACAACTTACTGAAGCGGTAAAAGGTACAATTACCCCTCGGATGGTGCGACACTATCACACCTTGGGGCTACTTTCTCCGGCGGTGCGATCGACTTCTAACTACAGACTGTATACCCGCAGCGACGTGCAAAGACTCCAAAGAATCGTTGCACTCAAGCAGCAAGGCTTTCAACTGTCTCACATTCGCAAACTCTTAGAAACAGACGCGGAGGCTTCCCCAGACGCGCTGATGGCGACTTTGCAACGACAATATCTGTCGGTAATTCAGCAGATTGTGCGCCTGCGAGAAACGGCATCAGCCCTCGAAGGATTGCTGGGGCGGGATCTTTCGTGTCAAGCGGTGCAGGCGGGCGCATTGGCGCAACTGAGGGTTTTGGAGGCCCAAACTGAGGGGGGATTGGGACAGTTAGAACAACTTTGGGATGGTTGGGATGCGGGGGCACACACTCACCCGGAGGCATTTGGGGAGTCGTTACAGCATTTGTTGCCGGATTTGAGCGATCGCTCGGAAATTGAGGTAGACTTGCTATCAAAACTGGTGTTAGCATCCGGTGATTGTTCGCTGCTGCCGTTTGTGAAGTTGAGCGAAACGGCGATTAAATCGGCGCGGGAAGCTTTGAAAAATCAATGTCAAATTGTGGCTGATGTGCCTCCTGTTTTTGCTGCTTTGGATAGCACAAGATTGGCTCATTTGGGAACAAGTATCACAACTTTAATTGATGATTCGCACATTAATGCTGCACCGGAAGCAGAACAGAAATTCTGGCACGAACGCGAGTGGTTTGAAAAGTTGTTGAAATTGGAAAAAGGATGTATATTAGTAATCGGATATGCGCCGTCTGTGCTGATGGCGGTTTGTGAAGCGATCGCGAACGGGCAACTGCAACCGGCTTTGGTGATTGGAATGCCGATCGGTTTTAGTCATGCTCCGGTGGCGAAACGGCGGTTAGTGCGATCGGGAATTCCTTATATTACGACGGTGGGAACTTTTGGCGGCGGATTATTGGCGGCGGTTGCTTTGAATGCTTTGGTTGAGTCTTTGATTGCCAAGCCGAATTGTCACTGTCATCTTAGAACGGTTGACAGTTGACAGTTGACAGTTGACAGTTGACAGTGGGCAGTTGTCAGTTACATCATACGGGAATCAAACTGTTTATGCGTGATGGATAAGCGACTCTGTTTATGAAGTTATTAATCTCTTTACGGATGTAGCAGTTGCTACAAGGGAAAATGGGATTGATATTAGTTGGGTTTCCATCCTTAATAGGGTTTAGGTTGAAATTCGTGGACGCATTTTGGTAAAAGAAACCGGGTTTTTACCGAATCTGCGGGCTGCGATGAAATATTTTCGTAAAAAACCCGGTTTCTGACAAGCTACCCAACCTCAGTGGCTTGCAAAATCTCGTTAACCGGTCTGCCTCGTTTCAGTTCGACCCACTTAACCTCAATGGGCTGATAAGCACAATAACATATTGCGATTTCCTGCTGGGTTTCCTCAGACGAAAAATGGTTGATGCGAGTCACAATCCAGTCGCCATCTCTACCGTGAGTAATGCCATTGTCGGGGTCTTGCAGATTGGTATATTCTCGCAGGCGATCGCCGATTTTGGGCAATTTGCCGGAAAAGTCCCATTCTTCAGTCAACATTTCGGTTAAACCACCGGATGGCATTAATTTGCGTTCTCTCCAGCCTTCGGCGCTCATTGATTCGACTTTGTAAACAATCCAGGTTTGATTCATCTTCGTTAACTCCAAAACGTGTTTAGGTAAAAAACAGGATTCAATAGACCAGATTGTAATTCGCTCTCTCTCTTGAAATACATCTGCGTTAATCTGCGTCGATCTACCTTGCATCTGCGCTTGAACGATCGATCGAAGATTTATGCAATAAGTCTCATCCAATAAATTAAATCACATCACCACTTCCCCAGAGCGCCCCAAACAGCACCCGAAATTACCCCCCAAATCGCCCCCAAACCAGCCCCGACGATCGCACCGACAACAGGGGCCAACTGCACCGACACCCCACCGCTGAGAGCCGGAAACACCGCACAAAGCCCCGCCCCCAACACTGCACCCGCAAAAGTCCCCAAAAAACTCCCCCAAATCGCACCCAAAGCCGCACCGCGAATCCCCGAAGGCTGAAACGACACCGGCAGCTTCGGCGCAAACCCGCAAACACCCAAGAAAGTCCCTGAAACGACACCTCCAACCGAACCCACACCCGCCGCCACAATAGCCACACCCAGCAACAAACCCCCGAATTCGATCGTCGGCCGCATCTGTCCGTTATACTGCTGCCAAACCACCCACCCCATCCCCAGCAAAACGCCCGCCAAAGTCCCCAAAAACCCTCCCCAAACCGCCCCCAAAAATGCTCCGCGCCGGCCCCACACTCTGCTGATCGGCATCGCCAGAGGAGGCTCAAAACCTGCCCAAATACAGCCCCAACCAGCACCAACCGCGGCGCCACACCCGATCGCCTGCCCGATCGCCGGATTGCCATTAATCGCCCCAGACACCGCACCCGCGATCGCCGCCAACAAAAAAGCCCCCCAAGCCGCCCCCGTCAATACACCACCCCACTTGCGCCAAATTTGCTGCGGCGACAAAGTGAAAATACCCCACATCATCCCAAAAAAACTGCCCCAAATCGAACCGACAATAATTGCGCCCAAAATCGGGCCGCCGCCTTCAGCAATTAGCGAAGCTATCCCCACCACCGCGGCCAAACACAAACTGCCCCAAACACCGCCCCAAGCAGCATCCTGAACAATTCTCTCAAACTTGCTAGGGGGAATCTGAGGCGCCGGAGTCCGACTCCGAGAAGGCAGAGGCAGCATCGGCATTTGATAGTTGCCCAGTTGGCGCGGCAGCCCCGTGGCGGGCTGTTGTCGGCGCACTGCGGTCTCCCTCACAGGAGGCGGGGATAAGGGCTTTTTACGCTTGGTTGTGGCGGGCTGCAAGTGCAATCCGTTGCTGACTGCTTGTCGCGAAGGAAACGGATCGCGGCCTTTGAGGAGTTTTGCCCGATCGCACCAAGGGCACCTACTCAAATGATTTCCGTATTTGTGCTGGCTGTTTTTGCTGCAAGTAACCAGAGAATCTTCCGCTTCCCGAATCGCATTCACCCAAGTTTTCGCATCCGGGCGCGCCGACGGATTGCCGTGCCCTTCCTCAAAACAGCGGACAAACATCTGCCGCAGCCGCGGATGCAGCATCTCGAAAGGTGGCGCAGCGGGCATCGGGCGGTAGGGTATTCGCTTGGTACCGGTGGGGAAATGGCCCGATCGAATTCTCGCTTCCAAAGACGGCGGTTCGTCGCTACCGAGATACACTCCCGAAAACGGGTGCGTACCTTCCATCACCAATTGAAAAATTAATACCGCTAAACCGAACAAATCGTGCTCTGGAGCTCGATCGATATCGCGGAAAATCTGGCCCTGCAATTCGGGCGGCGTAAACTCTGGTTTCCCCACGGGACACCGATAAACGTAACCAGTATAAGGATCGCGCACTTGAAACGAATCGGTGTCTACCAGCGTTACCAAAGCCGTATCCGTCACCAGAATGTTCGACTCGTTCACGTCGCCGATGACGTAACCCCTGACGTGGAGGGCGTTTACCGCCGAGGCGAGGTTTCTGGCGGTGCGGTGGAGGTAAAGATAGTTAAATAGCGGTTTTTGTTCGCGCCTGGTTTTGGGAGTGTAGAAAGTGTGTACCGGCAGCACTTTGTTGACGCGCGGCATCACAAAACCGACGATTTTTTCGCGCCCGCCGACAGTATGCAGCAAATCGAGAGGCCAAGCAATTGAAGCGTGTCCCGGTTCCGCGATCGGCGCATCCGGCGGCATACTGAACATGACAGTGAGTTTGTCGCCGTCTTCGTCTGTCGGTTTGTGGTAGATTTTTGCTAGAAGGGACGAGTCTTGGGCGATCGGGTAGATGCGACCTTCACCGCCGCTGGCGATCGCGCTGTTGCTGTCGATCGCAATCAGTTGTCCGCTAAATTGGCGCTGCAACTGCATAGAATTCCGTTAGGGGATAGAGGATTAATCAATTTTAGATTTGAGATTTTGGATTTTAGATTTTAGAAAGCTACCCCACTGATAAACCGGTAATTCTATTTTGTTTTGGGATGAGTATCCTGCCCGTCCTGGAAAACTCAGCAACAGGCAAGATTCCTGTTCCACAATAGTTCAATTTTGCAATTGTGCTTACAATCGATCGGGCTCGATTCCCATTTCTCGCAGTCTTGATTCTAAAGCTTGCGATCGCGATCGTTCTTGTTCCAGCAGAATTTCTGCCTGTTCAGCCCGCAGGCGTTCTTGTTCAGCCCGCAGGCGTTCTTGTTCAGCCCGCGTCTCGGCTTGCTTTCGCAGTCGATCGATCTGAGCAAAACTCATAAATGGTTCTTCAGAAGGCCCGAACATTTCGAGTCCAGTTTCAGATAATTGAAACCGCACTCCCAGTCTCGGACTTACCCAACCCTCCATTTGTTCGATCTGTTCTAATTTTCCCTCAACCCGCAACCATCCTATCAGTTCCAATTTTTCTGGATCGTACAAATAGTATTCTTCCACACCGTAGCGTTCGTAAAATTGAAATTTTTGCATCATCGGAGTCAGACGATTTCCCGGCGACCAAATTTCAAAGGCGACTTGCGGCGCAATATTATCTTCGTTCCACTGTTGGTAAGAACCTCGGTATCCTTTGGGTATGCCAAAAATTGCCATCACATCTGGCGCTTGGCATAGTTTATTCTTCCCTTCCACCGGATACCAAAGCAAGTCACCTGCGACAAAAACATTCGGATCGTCTGCAAACAGCAACTCTAAATTTTCTTTAATCCAAACGATTAATCGAAACTGATCCGTATTGTTTGACATCGGTTCACCGTTATCGTCGGGGTAGATGATCTTTGCTTTTTCGGGAGATTGCAGTTGTGTAACCATTGCTGTTTTCCCATTTTTTTTAGGAGTTGATTTTATTTTAGTCGATCGCCTGTTTCGTCTTCCAGTTCGTCAACTGCGGTTTTAATGAAATTATCCACCAGCCAGTCGCGGGTACGCGAGAAATTGCTCTCCAATTCTAGGTAATGACTGCCTAATTTTGTTTTAAAGTCTTTCGGGAAAATCTCTTTAGCCCCTAACAGATTTTTCCAACGAGTTAGCTGGCTGCTGTTGCGATCGGGAAAGCGGTTGTACAGATAGTCGATCGCGATCGCCTCAAGAATGTCCGCCCCCAGGATTTCCCGCCGTTTTAGCTCGTTTTCCAGCGTACCTTTCGACTGCTGAGTTAGATCGAGATGTTCGCCCAGAGTTGGTTCAATCAACTTTTGAATCAGCCAATTGCCCGCACGGGAAAAATTGCGATCGAACTCTAAGTAAATCGCGCCAAATAAAGCCTCAAAACTCTCGGCTAAAATTTTATTGTACTCACTTTCGTCTGCTTCTTTATCGTCCCCAAGCCGCGAACTATTTTCCTTCAATTTAAAACTTTCTGCGACTTCTGAGAGTTTTTTTCGGTCTGCTAAACGAGCTTTTAAAGTTGAGATAGCATCGCAGTCGAGTTCGGGATATTCGCCGTACAGGTAATCGGTGACAACAGCACCAAAAATCGCTCCGCCCAGCAGTAACAGCCGTTGGTGCTTTACTTCTTGGCCAGTGGGAGAATGATTGGGCCGATCGTCCTCGCTGACATGACAACTATTAGCCAAGGCAATTTCCAGCAGTTGGGTTTGCCCAAAGTCCGAAAGGTCGATCGCCACTTTGACTGCTTCAATATCTACCTGTTTAATTTTTATCTGCTCTAATTCTTCTTCACATTTACCCCACTTTTCCAACCAATCACCGCCCGCATCTTCGACATACAAATCCACAAAATCCACCCCGTTGTGCATCCAATCATCCTGGATTTTTCTGGCAGCTTCTAGTTCTTCAAATAGTTTTTGTAAATTGCTTTCAACGGTGCTTGTGCCTTGTACTGTCATAGTATTGATTTTGATGTAATTTGATTTTATTTCCAACAACTTCACTGCACTTCAATCAAATCTAAATTCACTTTATACCGAGTTGCTAGTTATTTTACAAGATTGATTGTTTCGGTAAATCTTCCCATTGGTTAGCCGCGAATTACGCAAAACCTCGATCGTTCGCAGGCTGCCATCGGGCCGTGCATCTTACCCGTATTAATTGCTGCGGTAAATCTTCCCGTTGCTTGGCCGGGAATTACGCAGAACCTCTATCTTTCCTCGGGTGGGAATTTTGCACTTTACCCCTATTGATTGCTGCGGTAAATCTTCCCGTTGCTTAGCATTCGTAGTTCGCACCTGTTGCCGCAGTTTGCCAGACTCCTCCCGGAAACAGAAAATGGGAAGAAAAATCTTGGCGTAGCCTTCCCCCACAAGGCAAGCGGGCTGATGATTAAGTTGGTGGCATTGTCTAAAATTCTGCAATATGCGAGTTAATCAAAATTTGTTGTTCACCGAGTGTTTAGCAGTCGAACTATTCTCAGCAGCAGATCGGGTGAATTTATGGGAATTTGATGTAACGACCTGCGGGCAAATTATCACTATTATATAATGCAATGTTAACTAACTGGTTCAGGAAATTTGCATCTTTTGTATCATAACTTAAGAATAGTCCCCTGTCAATCCCCCAGCCTTGAAGAGTTTGTTGCCATTTTTGATATTTTTGTTCCGAAAATTCATCAGAAAGAGTGGTGACTTGAATGCAGAGGGGCTGCTGTTGGCGGTTGCTGACGATCGAATCGGTAGCCATAGAAAGATCGGCTACATAGCGATACAAAACACTGCCTTGGCGTTCGACGATCCGGGCCGCGATCGCACGAATGACGCGATCGTCACCCGGATCGAATTCACCAGCCTTGAGTTTTTGTTTCCAGATGTAAAATTTGCGATCGTTTTCGCTGAGCCATTTAGGAAATAGATAGCCGTACCAATACCTTTCGCCCGGAGTCATTAACTCAAACGCCGCTTGTCGTTCTCTTTCCGAAGGTAGAGATTGAACCATCAGCCAAACCTGAGAATCTCGCATAAGCTGTAGTAAAAAAGCCAGCACAAATTTCTTAGCAGTTAGCGAACCGGGTTTAACATCTTTCACCCAGCGATTGATTTCATCCAATCTTCTCGCCAAACTCGGATCTATGAGATCTGCTTCGCTAATTAGGGAGTTGAGCTTATCCTTAATCTCTTGTGCTTGCAAGTGACGACCTACTGTACAGACTAAACCAGAATTGTTGACACCTCGATTTTATTATAGAACCGTGCCAAATTTTCGCCGCTCATCAAACATTTCTAACAATTGTTATGGAACAGGTATCCTGCCAGCCCTTGACTTTATTTGAGTAGATGCCTATTTCATAGTTGCTGCCGATTCCTGCAACCGCAAGTACAATAAGAGTAAATAAACATTCATCAACGGCATCAATAAAAAAACGAGTACATCGACCGCCACTTTATATGGTATGGATTCGCCCGTCGGATCGATTAATAAGGATATCAATATTATTGGCACAATTGTCACAACCAATAACAAAGAAGTCGCTCTAAACAACAACCACCAGCGCCCTTTAGTTAATTTCCAACTGCTGCTGATACTTTTGATAGGCGAATAGTTATAAATTACCGTATGATAAGATGAAAACATTAACCGATATGATATATATAGCCCCGGAATTATTAGGGCAATCAAGCCTGTCAACAGTAGCAATCCATAGATAAGATTAACCAGAAAAAGTTGGGGGAATCTTATTTTAGCTTGCTGGAAAGCCTCACTTACAGTTACTCGCTTTCCTGTCAAACTTCGGTAAGTATAGAAAATAGTGGCTCCCCAAACCAAAATTATTGCTAACCTACAGAACAAGTTAATAATCTGCCCAGCACGTGATGAAGGTAGATCAATAACACTATCAAGGACGCTAAATATCAAAACGGGAGAGTTGATAATCAACAAAGGAGTGTATATATCCCCCATAGCAGCAAAGGTTTCTCGCAATAAGCTTCTGGCGCTAATTTGTGGATCTGTCATTTTTGAGTCTGGTTTGCTAGGTGGATGGGAACAGATCAGGTATTACTCGAAAAAGTTGCCAACAATAATGTTAAATCATCATCGGTGCGTTCGGAGACTCTGGGCGATCGCAAAAACGACTCTAATTGCTCTTTCGCATCCGCATCTTCCTTGGCTGCGCCCGAAAACCGAAACAAAGGCGCAAAAAACGGCCCGTGCGGCGTACCTTCGGGGATTTTGAGAGCGAGCATTTGCAAGCCGTCGGAAAACACGGCTAAGTGCGGCAGTTGTTCCCGCATCACCTTAAATTGCGCTGTTTCGATCGCATTTGGCGAAATCAAAAAGATGGTTTCATTGATATATTCGCCACAAGGAGGTACAGTAAGGGCGATCGCAGTTCCTGCACTATCACCCGCCACCGCCGCACCGTCACCAATTTGAGCAACCGCCATCAATTCCGGCGTCGCCACAACCGCGATTAAAGTGCAAGCTAAATCCCTCGCCGCCACTTCCCGGGTTGCGGCTTCTGCTTCCACAGCCGCCCGCGCGACTTGCAGGGATGCCGTCAAAAATACCTGCCATTCGTCGTCACTTTCAGGCTGCAAATCCTGTTGACAAATAGTTTCCACAACCGCTTCCACAGCAATTTTCGCCCCCACTTCTGCGAGTGCAGCCGAACCCGCGCCGTCAGCAACCGCTGCTACCAAAACACCGTTCGATAAGACGCGCCAGCAGTGGGCATCTTGACAGGGTTGCGATCGTTTTTCATGGCTGGTACCAGTCACCGATGCTGCTACAACTTGCCAATTAAAAGATGAATTCTCCATTAATAACTCTTATATTTAGAACTTCGTAAACTCAAAATGTAGGGTGCGTGATGAATACCTTACCGCTTACATGGGGAGAGAGAGGGCGGGTTTTGCCATTTTTTTAGTCATTTGTATCATAAATCCTTCGCTAAACCCGCCCCTACAAAATGCCAACTGCCAACTGCCAACTGCCAACTGCCAACTGACAACTGACAATTGACTAAACAGTTCCCCATCCGGGCGGCGGCAATGCTACTTGTTCGTCAATTTTTGAGTGAGAAACTCTCTGCATACTCGCCGACAACCAGATGAACATCTCTCGAAAATCTAATCCTCTCAATTTTACAGGAGTGCGCTCGACAATTTGCGCGAGACGCGAGATATTAGCACCTTCGACTCCGACAGCAAAAAATGCCACGCGCTTGTTAGTTTCTTCCTCTTTAATCCGTTGTGCTGCTATTTCCACAACATCATCCGATTCACCTTGAGGTTCGCCGTCGGTAATCATAAATACCCACGGGCGGTAATAGGTAATGCCGTTGTTGCGGTATTCGGATTTGCGGGCGGCAATAGTATCTAGTGCTAGCTGAATGCCGGCGCCCATGTGGGTTTGTCCTTGGGCTGTCAGCAGCGGTGTCTCGAACTGATCGGCGGTCACGAAGTCTTGCACGACTTTGATATTATTGTCAAAGGAAATAATCGCTACTTCGACTCGCTTTTTGGCTAGTTCGTCTTTAATTAGGTCATTCCTAAAAACTTCTAGCCCCTCATTCAAGGCATCTATGGGTGCGCCTTGCATGGAGCCGGAGGTGTCCAGTAGGAGGACGCAGGGGCACCGTGGCTCTGGGTTTTCGGCAAATTCTACGGCTTCGTCTAGTCTCATGGTTCGGGGTTGACCTTGGAGTGGATCGATTTCTAGGTTTGTTACTTTATAGCAGAAGGAAGAAGGAAGAAGGAAGAAGGAAGAAGGAAGAAGCGATCGACCGCATGGGTTAGGATCATTAATCACGTTCTAATCGTCTCGATCGCATTTTACCATTTTCGTGAAATATCAGCGTGTTAAATATCAGAAGGGCGCGCGTGCTTTTCTTAATCCTTGGCTTCATCCGCGTGCATCCGCGTGCATCTGCGGTCAAAAAAACAGATTTATTCCTGGCTGTGCTAGTATAGACTAATAGTATTCCTGCAAAATAAGGATAAATCTTATGATTGCAACAGTCACAAAAAAAAATACTTTTGACCAATTTCTTGTAGAATGTCCCGAAGATGGATTATACGAACTGGTGAACGGAGAGATTATCGAAATATTTCCAACCAGAAATCATATTGATGTTGCTGACGGCATCTTAGACTCTTTTCACGCTCAAATAAAAAACCTGAGCTTAAATTATGTAGTAACAAGCAAAACAGCTATCAGAACTGTAACTCAAGCTGGAGTCGAACAAGGGCGGAGACCAGATGTCAGCGTGATCGATCGCGATTTGTGGTATTCTGACCGTTCTGCCTATGCTGCTGTGCATGAACCAATTCAGTTAGCGGTGGAGGTAACATCAATGAATTGGAACGTCGATTATATTCATAAATTGGATGAGTATCAGCGTCTGGGAATTGCCGAATATTGGGTTGTCGATTATTTAGCAATTGCTAGCTCTAAATTCATCGGAAAGCCCAAAGTTGCGACTATATTTGTCCACCTTCTGGATGCAGACGGTAACTATCAAACAACTGCATTTAAAGGTAGCGATAGAATTGTGTCGCGGACTTTTCCAGAATTAACGCTGACAGCCGAACAGGTGATGAATGTTTAAATTAGGTTAATGGAGCTAACTCTGTTATTATATAGTAAAAATTACTAAAAACATGAAATCTATTTCTGATCAAAAAGCTATTAGTCCTTGGAATTACAAACCTTGGTGGTGTCAGCCTTGGTCGATTCTGTTGACTGGAACGAGTCTGATTTCTGGTAGTTGGTTTTTGCTAAAAACAGTTTGGATAACTGTTTTAGTCGCGATTCCTTTATTGGCTTGGATGGGATTTTTCTTATTGGTTTGGCCGAGGTTGATGCTGTCTAGCGCTGCTTTAGACTCTGATTCAGATTAGTAAGTAGTCGTAGGGTGCGTCGCCCGAGAAAAATCTCATCTGAATATCGACAATCTCACAGCGACGCACCTTATACCTGATTCAGATTAATAAGTAGTCGTAGGGTTCGTCGCCCGAGGAAAATCTCATCTGAATATCGACAATCTCACAGCGACGCACCTCATACCATTTCTCAACGGTGTTTATCAGGTGCGTCGCTATGAGAATATCTGTTGAATTTAGGGATTTTCTCAGGCGACGCACCCTACAGCTACTATTGCATGATTTTTGATAATAGTAAGTAGTCGTAGTTTGTTAGGTGCGTCGCTATGAGAATATCTGTTGAATTTAGGGATTTTCGACGGCGACGCACCCTACAGTAAGTAGTCGTAGGGTGCGTCGCCTGAGAAAATCTCATCTGAATATCGACAATCTCACAGCGACGCACCTTATACCATTTCTCAACGGTGTTTATCAGGTGCGTCGCTATGAGAATATCTGTTGAATTTAGGGATTTTCTCAGGCGACGCACCCTACAGCTACTGAGATTTACGCCCGGGGCAAGAAACCGGGTTTCTACGAGTTTTTGGGTTGGGAAGCAGAAATACCGAGATCAACCCGGTTTCTGAGATTTATGCAGAATAGATCTCAAATGGGTTCTATACAATAAGGGGCTTGCAATTAAATATAACCCCAGTTATACTAAAAGGGTTAGGAAACAAAAAATCTGACATCAGCAGTTGTGACTTGTGTGATTGAGATGGTAAAAATGATCTTGAGTGAACCAGTTAAATTGA